>CAZMML010000118.1:0-8323 GCA_964567335.1 uncultured Nannocystis sp.
CAGAGCCCGCCGATTGCGCGCGACCGCGCGTCGTGGCAGCCTCGCGCGAGGAGGCACCATGAAGCATACCCTCGCCTGTACGCGCAACCTCTCGCTCGCCGCGGCGCTGGCGCTCGCCGCGTGCGGCGGAGACAAGAACCAGACCAGCGGGGGCAGCGAGACCGGTGACGCGTCGAGCTCGACGGGCTCGACCTCCACCTCGTCAACGAGCTCGGGTGGGACCACCGCGGAGCCGACGACGAGCGGCACCGGGTCGAGCGGGTCGAGCGGCAATTTCTTCGTGCCGAACGACATGAGCACCCCGCCGCAGTGCGACCAGTGGAAGCAGGACTGTCCCGAGGGCCAGAAGTGCATGCCCTACTCGGGGGACGGCGACTTCTCGTGGGAGTCGCTGAAGTGCGTGGACGTGATGCCGAACCCGGGGCAGGTCGGCGACGACTGCATGGCCGAGGGCGGCGTGAGCGGGATCGACGACTGCGACAAGGGGCTGATGTGCTGGGACGTCGACCCGATGACGAACGTCGGCGTGTGCGTGGCGATGTGCGTCGGCTCGCCGGACGCGCCCTCGTGCGACTCGATGGACGCCTCGTGCCTGATCTCGAACATGGGCGTGCTCACCCTCTGCCTGCCGAAGTGCGACCCGCTGGTGCAGGACTGCGCGGGGGACAACCTCTGCATCCCGAACCCGCAGGACGGCGCCGCGTTCTTGTGCCTGCTCGACGCGTCGGGCGACGAGGGCCAGGAGTTCGACCCCTGTCAGTACATCAACTCGTGCGACAAGGGCTTCTTCTGCGCGGTGCCGACGCTCGCCAACGAGTGCGACCCGAACTCGACCGGCTGCTGTCTCCCTTTCTGCGACATCACGATGATGCCGAAGTGCAACGGCGTCGGTCAGGAGTGCCTGCCCTGGTACGGGATGAACACCCCGGCGCCCGGGTACGAGGACGTCGGGTACTGCGGGATCCCGCAGTGACGCCCGCCGCGGACCCACACCTGCGCCTACAAGCGTCGCTCGTGCGCGCGGCCGTCGCCGCGCCCGCGGATCCGCGCCGCGCGGGCGCGCAGGCTTGCGGGGACGCGGCGGCCTGCGTCACGCTGGGCCCACAACCATGATCATCGAGCTCGAGCGCGGCAGACAGGCGACCCTCGACCAGATCCGTGACCTCGCGGCGCGCTTCGGCAACCGCGTCGAGATCAGCGAGGGGACGGGGGTCTACGACACGGTGAACATCATCGGCGACAGCCGCGAGTTCGCCAGCCGGGAGAACTACATCCTCGGGCTGCCCGGGGTCCGCGCGGCGTGGCACCCGACCGGCGGGTACAAGAACATCGCCCGCGTCGTCCGCGGGACCGAGGGGAAGGCGCTGCACCGCGAGCGCCGCGTCGTCGAGGTCCGCGGGCTCGACGGCCTGGCGCGCCGCTTCGGCGGCGGCAAGCACATCTTCGTCTGCGGCCCGGACTCGCCCCAGACGCTCGACCAGACGCTGGCGACCGCCCGCCTGGCGCGCGCCGTCGGCGAGAAGTTCGGGGTGCTCGACCGCGTGATGCTCCGCGGCGGCGCCTTCAAGCCGCGTACGCGCCCGACCGACTGGCGCGGGCTCGGGATGAAGGGGATCGCCATGATGGACGCGGCGCGCGAGGACACGGGGCTGCCCTACGTCACCGAGGTGATGGACCACAACCTCGTCGAGCAGATCGGCGAGCACGCGGACATGCTGCAGATCGGCACCCGTAACGCGCAGAACTTCGACCTCCTCGAGGCGGTCGGACGCTTCGGCAAGCCTGCGATCCTCAAGCGCGGCTTCGGCAACGAGGCCGAGGAGTGGTTCTACTCCGCCGAGTACATCGCCAACCAGGGCAACCTCGACATCGTCCTGTGCGAGCGCGGGATGAAGACGCTCTACACGAAGGGCGGCTACTGCCGCAACCAGCCCGACCTCAACGCCTGCACGCACGCGCGCAAGCAGACGATCTTGCCGGTGATCTTCGACCCGAGCCACGTCGCGGGCGACCACCGGATCGTCGCCGAGAACTTGATGGCGGCGTGCGGTCACCTCGTCGACGGCTCGATCACCGAGACCGCCCACACCGAGGCCTTCCGCCGCGAGCAGCTCTGCGACGCCGGCCAGGCGCTGGTCATGGACCAGTACGCGATCCTCGTCGAGGCCGTGCTCGAGTTCGAGGCGCACGTGCAGCCCAAGCTGCAGCGGATCCTCCGCGAGCTCGGGACCGACTGAGCCTGGCCGCGGGCGCGCCGCTGTGGAATAATCCGCGGCCATGAGCGAGGCCGAGTTCCACGCCGCGGTCGTCCAGGGGCTCTTCGTCGCCGCGGGGCTCTCCGCCCTGGCGCTGCTCCTCACCGCCGCGCCCTACGGCCGCCACGCGCGCGGCGGGTGGGGGCCGAGCCTCGAGACCCGGCTCGCCTGGGTCGTGATGGAGATCCCGTCGGCGCTGTGGTTCATGGCGGTCTACCTCGCCGGCGCGAACGCGTGGTCGGCCGCGCCGCTGCTGCTCCTCGCGGTGTGGCAGGTCCACTACCTGCAGCGGACCTTCGTCTACTCGCTGAAGCTGCGCCCCGGCGGGCGGACGCCGCTCTCCGTGGTAGCGATGGGCTTCCTCTTCAACGTCGCCAACTCCTACGTCAACGCGCGGTGGATCAGCGAGCTCGGCGAGTACCCCGCCTCGTGGCTGCTCGACCCGCGCCTGTGGCTCGGGGTCGGGATCTTCGCGCTCGGCTACCGGCTCAACCGCTGGGCCGACGCGGTCCTGGCGGGCCTGCGGCGGCCCGGCGAGACCGGCTACAAGATCCCGCGCGGCGGCCTCTATGAGCTCGTGTCGTGCCCGAACTACCTCGGAGAGCTGCTCGAGTGGATCGGCTGGGCGATCGCCACCTGGTCGCTCGCGGGCCTCTCCTTCGCGGCGTTCACGGCGGCGAACCTGGTCCCGCGCGCGCTGGCCCACCACCGCTGGTACTGCGCCAAGTTCCCGGACTACCCGCGCGCACGCAAGGCCGTGATCCCCTTCGTGCTGTGACTCCGCCGACTCCGCCGCCACGGCGCGATCGCCGACACCACGACATGACGCTCCGTTCTGAGCGACCGCTCGACGTCACGTAGGGGCCGCTCGACGTCTTACGGGACACGCGAGAGCGGGGCCAGGGAGGGTGCCTATGGCGAGGCCCGGCGGCGCCGGAGGAGGGCGCAGGCGGGGGGAGCCCGTTTCACCGCGCGTAGGCGCCAGCGTGCGACGCAGTTTGCCGCCGAGACTGTTCATCGCAGCGAGGGTGCGCCGAGCACGTGAAGCGGGGGTTCTCCAGGCCCCGCGTTGCTCGATAGGTCGCGGCGTCGACGCTAGCGGGCGAGCTGCAGCGTGGTCGCGTAGGCGTAGTGGTCCGAGAGCTCGAAGGTCCCGGCGGCGCCGAAGTCGATGGGCTCGCTGTAGAGGATCTCGCTGACCACGACCCGCGCGTGCGCGCCTGGGTCGTGGAGCAGGACGTAGTCGAGGCGCGCGGGGTACTCGGTCGCGATGTACTGCTGGCTGTAGATGGAGTTGCAGTCGGTCGCGGTGAAGGCGTCGACGGGGATGTCCGCGCAGCGGCCCGCGAGCGGCTTGGCGAGGTACTTCGCGGCGTCGAAGGGGAGGAGGAGCTGCTGCATGCGCACCACGTCGGTCGCCGGGGAGAGGACGCTGTGGGTGTCGACCATGTCGCCGTAGAAGAGGAAGAGCGGGTACATGGTCGAGTTGTTCCACCACTCCGTGACCGGCTCCCCGTCGACCGCGCCGAAGCTCTCGTCGGGGTAGTAGGGGCCGGCGTTGAAGTCGCCGGTGACGAGCGCGATGTCGTCGTCGTCGTGGGCCTTCACCGCGCCGCCGATCGCCCGCGCCTGCGCGAGGCGCTCGTGCCAGAGCTCCGGGAAGGAGGTCATGTGGGTCGTGTACACGTGGATCCGCCGGCCGGTGTCGGCGTGGGTGAAGCTCCAGCGGAGGAAGCCCCGCTTCACCAGGGGGCCGGGGAAGAACTCGATCTCGCGCTGCGCCGCGAACTGCTCCTCGTGTCGCTCCTGCTCCGCGTCGCCGAGGATCGACTCGCGGACGAGGATCGCGAGGCCGTGCTGGATGTGCTTCTTCTCGCTCCCGGGGTAGAGCGCGTAGCCTCGCTCCTTCGCCTCGGCGGCGAAGCGGTCGATGTCCTCGAGCTCCCAGATCTCCTGCAGGCAGATCACGTCGAAGTCCTGGGAGAGCAGCTCCTTCGGCAGGCGCTCGCGGCGGGGTCCCATGTAGGGGGCGCCGACGTGGGTGAAGGGGAACCAGCGGTCGAGGAGGCCGAGGTTGTAGGTCAGCACCCGCAGCGTGGCCGGGTCCGTGAGCGGCGGCAGCGCCGCGTGCGCCGCGGCCTGCAGCTCGAAGAGCGGGGTGGGGTCGGGCGCCGCGGTGAAGCGCGCCCGCTCCACGTGGAAGAGGTCCTGCACCTCGGCGTCAGCGCCCTCGGCGAGCGCCTCGGCGAGGTAGGCGAGGCGCGGCTCGTCGGCCAGCACCGCGCGGTCCTCGGGGCGCGCGCCGAGGTCCGGGGGGATGTCGTCGTCGCTGCAGCCGGCGAGGGCGAGGGACAGGGCGAAGCTCCAGCGTCTCATCACGCGTCCTCCTCAGAAGCTGCCGCGCACGGCCAGGCCGGTGAAGCCCGGTCCGAGGGCCGGGGCCGCCTGAATGCGGCCCCGCAGGTAGCCCTGGGCGTAGGCGAGGTGACCGACGCCCGCGAAGGTCGCGCCGGCGCTGATCCAGAAGGTCGTCTCGAGGGTGGTGTAGAAGCAGGCGTTGCTTTGACAGGAGCGGGCGATCGGCAGCATGATCGCCCGCGTCAGCGCCCACAGCCCGAGGCCGCCGCCGAGCAGCGCAGCGCCGACGATGCGCATGCGCCGCGCGTCGCGCGGGCGCCCGAGCCCCGCCTCGTAGCGCCCGCGGCGGTAGGCGCCGCCGGCGAGGAGGCCGAGGCCAGGGCCGAGGAACATCGCGCTGTTCCAGTTGGTCAGAAAAGCCACGTTGGCGAGGCTCCACGTGCCGAAGGGTGCGCGCGGGTGGAGCTGCGCCGCGGTCGACCAGAACACCTCGAGGCCGATCCGTCCGAGGACGCCGACGCCGGTGAGCACGCCGCCTGCGATGAGCATCCCGCGACCGGTCTTCACGCGGCCCTGCGGCGCCACCGCGGGAGCGGGCGCGGGAGCGGGAGCGGGCGCGGGCGGCGCGTCGGCTGTCGGTGCGGTGGCGGTCGGGTCTGAGGTCGGAGGGGAGGTCGCGTCTGGGACGTCCTCGGAGCCTTGCGGCGGCGGGGCCGACACGTCGGGCGTCGTCGCGGGTGCGCCCCCGGGGCCCTCGGGCTGCGCGGTGAGGACGAGGAGCGCGAGGAGGCTCGACATGCGCAGCAACTGTAGCGAGAGGTGGACGTTCTGTCACGACCTGACGTGAGGGGGGCTCATGGTCGGACGCTACGGGATTGCATGACTGAAGAGACAGGTTCATGGGCCGCGCCCGCGCGCCCCGACTTACGGCGAGGTCACACGCTCGTCCCGCTTCGGAATCTCTCCGGGGTCGCTTGTCTAAATCACCATGCGTCGCGTGCGGCTCGGGTCCTGGTCACTGTCTCCCTCTCTGCTCCTTGGTGCGCTCCTGGTCGCGTGCGGCGGAGATCCGAACACATCCACCGGGAGCTCGACGACGCCCGGAATGAGCTCGACGGCGGACACGTCCTCCGCGGCGACGAGCTCGCAGACGTCGACGACCGCTCCGACCACCGGCGGGAGCGGGAGCGCGACCGACTCAGGAACGACCGACTCCGGCACGAGCACCGACACCGTCGGCACCGACAGCGCGGGGACGAGCGGGAGCACGGGCGAGCCGAAGCCGGCCGTGTGCGGCGACGGCGTCCTCGACCCCGGCGAGGCGTGCGACGACGGCAACCTCGACCCCGTCGACGGGTGCAACCACCTCTGTCAGCTCCCGGGGTGCGGCGACGGCGTCACTCAGGACGGGGAGGAGTGCGACGCGGGGATGAACAACGGGCCGAACCAGGCCTGCCTCGCGGGCTGCAAGAACAACGTCTGCGGCGACGGCGACCAGGGCCCCGGCGAGGGCTGCGACGACGGCAACCTCGAGGACGGCGACGCCTGCACCGCCGAGTGCGCGCTGGCGACCTGCGGCGACGGGAAGCTCAACCAGGGCGAGGCGTGCGACGACGGCAACGACCTCAACACCGACGACTGCACCAACGCGTGCACGGTGGCGGCCTGCGGCGACGGCTACAAGCAGGGCTTCGAGCAGTGCGACGAGGGCAACGGCAACTCCGACGCCGGCGCCTGCACGGTCATGTGCAAGAACGCGTTCTGCGGCGACTCCTTCATCTACGCGGGCGTCGAGGAGTGCGACGCCGGCATGTCCAACGGGCCGAACCAGGCCTGCCTCGCGGACTGCAAGAAGAACGTGTGCGGTGACGGCGACAAGGGTCCCGGGGAGGAGTGCGACGAGGGCGGGAACAACGGCGACGACAAGCTCTGCCACAACACCTGCAAGCTCGACGTGTGCGGCGACGGCTTCGACGGGCCCAACGAGACCTGCGACGACGGCAACCAGGTCGGCCTCGACGGCTGCAGCGCCAAGTGCCACGAGGAGCTCAAGTGCGGGAACAAGCTCTACAAGTGCGGCAACGGGCTCGACGACGACAACGACGGCAAGATCGACCTCGCCGACCCCGAGTGCACCTCGCCCTGCGACGACGACGAGTCGTCCTACCAGACCTCGCTCCCGGGCCAGAACCTCGACTGCAAGTCGGACTGCTACTGGGACGCGGACTCCGGCGTCGGCAACGACCAGTGCGAGTGGAAGCTCCCCTGTGACATGAAGAACCCGGGCCAGGACATCAACTGCCCCTACAACCCGGGCGAGAAGATGTGCGCCCCGAAGGTGCCGACGCAGTGCCTCAACGTCTGCGTGCCGCTGATCCCCAACGGCTGCGACTGCTTCGGCTGCTGCCTGATCGCCGGGAAGTACGTCTACCTGAACTCCAACCCCGAGTGCAGCCTCGACAACCTCGACGCGTGCAACAGCTGCACCTTCTTCCCGCAGTGCGCCAACCCCTGCGACCCGCAGATGTGCGAGCTGTGCTTCGGCCAGAACCCCGACGACCTCCCGCCGGAGTGCATGGGCAAGCCGACCTGCGACATGGGCGTGATGCCCTGCCTCGACACCACCGAGTGCCCGGACGGGCAGTTCTGCCAGACCGGCTGCTGCATCGACATCGTCCCGCAGTAGCCGGGCTCGCGGATGGCGGCGCCGCCGGGCACCCCGGCGGCGCCGCGTCGTTCACTGCGGGATCACGTCGAGGTCGAGGCCGCCGGGGTACCAGTAGCTCCCGTACGAGAGCACCCCGTAGACGCTGATCCCGACCTTCTTGTCGGCGCTGACGGTGTGGCTGCCGTTGCCGGCGTTGGACAGCTTGACGTGGCCGATCCCGAAGCCGCTGCCGCCGATCGGCATGAAGGCTCCCACCGGCGCGCCGTCGACCTGCACGACCGCGCCCATGGGGGCGATGATGTCGACGTAGTTGGCGGTCCACGCGGTCTGGGCGTAGAAGAGGTAGTTGTTGCGGAACTGCTCGGTCGGCACGGCGATGAGCATCGCCGGGTCGCTGGTGCCGTAGCCGCCGTCCTGGCCGACCATGTACTCGGCGACGAGGATCTTCTTGTCGGCGGTGACCTTGAACTTGGCGATCGTCGTCAAGATCTCGGTGAAGTCGCCGGCCTTGGCGAGGAACTTGTTGACCGGCTGGTCGGGGTCGAAGGTGAGGGTGGTGGCGTCCTCGCTGGCGACGATGCGGACGACGACGGCCTTCTCCTTGGTGTCCATCGGCACCTGCACCGGCGGGGCGACGATGTACTCCTTCGCCAGCGCCTCGATCGGGAACATGCTCTCCTCGAGGTGGTCGCAGGCGGTGATGCCGATCGGGACCTGCGTGCAGTCGTGGCCGCCGAGGACCTGGATCGGCTTGTCGGCGTTGACGATCGTGCCGGTGTGGTCGCCGCCCGTGGCGGTGATCACCTGGAGGACGTCGCCCTCGTCGAGCATCACGACGCCCTTGCCCTGGGCGTCGACGCCGCCGCCGGCCTGGGTCGCCTGGCCGCCCTTCGGCGGGGTCAGGGTCACCTTGGTGCCGTTCTGGCTGGCGGTCACCGAGTACCAGCCGGGCAGCGAGATCTGGTTCCAGTTCTGCCAGGCGGCGACGAGGTAGTTGCCGGTCCAGGTGTTGACGGGGAGCATCAGCGAGGCGTCGTTGGTG
>CAZMML010000119.1:0-8278 GCA_964567335.1 uncultured Nannocystis sp.
ACCCGGGCGAACACCGCGCGAACATGCGCGAAGAGACAGATCCGATCGCTCCGTCGCGCCGCCGGCGATGTGAGGCGAGGGCGTGACCTGGGCGATCGTCTGGGGGGCGCGCCGCGCCGCGCCGGATCTGGCATGATCCGCCGCGCGCGTATGCCCGTCCACGTCCTCTACGTCGCCCCCTACTTCAGCGCCAACATCCTTCAGTGCCTCGACGGTCTGGCGTCGCTGCCAGAGGTCCGCCTCGGGGTCATCTCCCACGAGCCCGAGGCGGCGCTGCCGGGGCGCTACCGCGGGCGCGTCACCGGGCACTACCAGGTCCGCGACTGCCTCGACGCGGACCAGCTCACGGCGGCGGGGAAGGCGTTCCAGGCGGGGTGGGGGCGGGTCGACCGCCTGATCGGATTCCTCGAGCAGATGCAGATCCCGATCTCGGTCACCCGCGACCGGCTCGGGATCCCGGGGATGAGCGAGGCGGTCGCCCGCAACTTCCGCGAGAAGAACCGCATGAAGGCGAAGCTGCGCGAGGCGGGTCTGCCGGTGGCCCGGCAGGCGCTGATCGGGTCGGCCGACGAGGCGCGGCGCTTCGTCAAGGAGGTCGGCTACCCGATCGTCCTCAAGCCGCCGGCGGGGCTCGGCTCGCGGGCGACCATGCGGGCGACCGACGACGAGTCGCTCTCCACGGCCCTGGCCGACCTGCTGGTGTCACCCTCGAACCCGGCGCAGGCGGAGGAGTTCATCCGCGGCGAGGAGCACACCTTCGAGACGGTGACGATCGGCGGCAAGCCCGTGTGGAGCTCCTCGAGCTACTACCTCCCGGGGCCGCTGCAGGTGCTGGAGAACCCTTGGATCCAGTACTGCGTGCTGCTGCCGCGCGAGCAGCTCCAGCCGCACGCACAGCGCTTCCAGGCGATCAACGCCCAGGCGCTGCAGGCGCTCGGGATCACGACGGGCCTGACGCACATGGAGTGGTTCTTGCGCGGCAACGGCACGCCCGTGATCAGCGAGGTCGCGGCGCGCCCGCCCGGCGTCCACCTGATGCCGATGATGGGCATGTGCCACGGCGTCGACATGTGGCACAAGTGGGCCGAGCTGATGGTCTTCGAGCGCTTCGAGGTGCCGCCGCGCAGCTTCGCGGCGGGGGCCGCCTTCTTCCGCGGGCAGGGCCGCGGACAGGTCGTGCGCGCGGTCGAGGGCCTGGCCGAGGCGCAGGCGCGCGCGGGCCGCTACGTGGTCGACCGCAAGCTGCCGCAGATCGGTCAGCCGCGCTCGTCGGGCTACGAGGGCGAGGGCTACGCGATCGTGAAGGCCGAGACGACTGACGAGGCCGTGCAGGCGCTGCGCGACCTCATCAGCTGCGTGCGCGTCGTCATGGGTTGAGCGCGGCCGAGTTCGCGAGCGGGAGGCCGCTGATACGATCGACGGACACGCCGACCGGCGCGGGCTCGCCGGCGTGTCCGGAGAGCTTGGCGAGGGTGCGCTCGAGGGCGAAGACGAGGGTGCGCTCATCAGCCAGGTCGGGGTCGCGGTCCTGGCGGTAGAGCCCGGCGAGGGCGTGGACGAGCTGGTACGCGCCCTCCTGATCGTTCTTCTCGTGGTGGAGGGTGGCGGCCTTGGCGAGCGCGGTCGCCTGGTCGACGAGGCGATCGCCGCGCCGGAGGCCGACGCTGGCCTTCTGCCCTGGCTGATAGACCAGGTCGACCGCGGAGGTGCGCGACTTCCCGCCCGTCTCGAGGTAGGCGAGCGAGACGCGGCCGAGCGCCTGCTCCGCCGCGGGCCGCGGGCCGGGCAGGTTGCGGTCCGCGGGCGCGAAGGCGACGTAGATCGCGCCCTTCTTGCGGCTGAGGAAGATCGTCTCGACGCCGACGCGGAGCGACCCGCCGGGCGCCCACTCGACCGCCTTGCCGGGGATCCCGTAGATGCCCGCGATCTTGAGGCCGGGCGCGGGCGAGACCTCGAGCTTGAGGTCGTAGGCGAGCTCGGTGACCATGGTGTCGAACTCCTCGCGGAAGACCTTGGTCATGCGGGCGCTGTCGGGGAAGAAGAAGAGGTTGCCGCCGCGGACGCTGCTGATCGCGGTGGCGAGCTCGGCGCCGAACTGGACGCCGACGCCGACCGTGGTCAGGCCGACGCCGCCGCGCGACGCCTCGCGCGCCATGCCCATGAAGCTGTGGCGGTCGGTCGCGCCGACGTTGGGGCGCTCGTCGGTGAAGAGCATGACCCGCGTGGTTCCGCGGAAGCCGCGGGCGCTGCGGGCGGCGAGCTCGTAGCCGACGCGCAGGCCCTCCTCCATCGCGGTCGAGCCGGCGCTCTGGATCGCCGCGATGCCGGCGGCGATCGCCGCCTTGTCGCGGACCGAGGTCGGCGCGAGGTGCTCGTGGGCGCGGTCGCCGTAGAGGACGATCGAGAGCTGATCGTCGGGGCCGAGCTGATCCAGGACCCGGTAGAGGCTCTCCTTGACGAGGTCGAGCGGCTGGCCGGACATCGAGCCGGACTTGTCGATCACCGCGACGAGGTTGAGCGGGGCGCGGCGGAAGGTCTTGGGGTCGAGCCCGCTGCTGAAGCCGAGCTGCGCGAGGTACTGCACCTCGGGCTGGGCGATCAGCGCGGCGCCGGTGGCCTCGCCGACGGTACACAGGGTCTGATCGCAGACCCGTCCGGCGGTGAGCGGGAGGTCGTGCTCGCTGAAGAGGCCCTCCGCCGTGAAGGTGTTTGCGTGCGGGATCTCGCCGGCCTTGACCCGATCGCGGAAGTACTGGATGTCCTGCGCCCCGCCCGGGGTGGCGCCGAACGAGCCTTCGAGCGCGTCGGCCGCGAAGTCGTAGACGTGCATCTTCATCGGGCTCGGGTGCACCACTCGCTCCCGCTCCCGCTCCCGCTCCCGTTCGGGCGCGCCGTGGGCGGCCCCGACGGAGAGGCTGAGGGTGAGCGCGACCAGGGAGGGCAAGGGGCGGAAGGCAGACGCAGGCATGCGGGGCCAGGCAACGCCCGGCCCCGCCGTCCGATCTACGCCTTCGATGTGGCTCGCCTCGCCGGCTAGGCCGCGGCGGGGACGAGGTCGCGCCGGATCTGGATCCGGGCCGCGATCATCTGCTCGAGGAAGTCGAGGAAGGGGATCTCCGCCGCCGCGAGCGCCTTCCGGAAGCCCGAGCCAGGCCCGATGTCGGGGTTGGCGTTGATGTCAATAATGTGGATCCGACCGTCCGGGTGCTGGCGCAGGTCGAAGCGACAGTAGCCGGTCATGCCGAGGGTGGTCGCGGCGCGGGTGCAGGTCTCGCGGATCTCGGCGTGCAGCGCGGGGTCCAGGTTGCACGTGATCCGGCTCTCGGTGGCGAGGTCCTCCGGCGAGCCGAGGTCCCACTTCGCCTTCCAGCCGACCACGCGGTGCTCCGGCACCAGGCTCGGGGCGAACACGATCTGTCCCGGCGGCAAGGTGATGAGCCCGGCGGCGCTCCGGTACATGGCGAGGTTGTACTCGGGGCCGTCGATGAAGGCCTCGACCAGGGCCGGCTGGGCGTAGGACGACCAGATCTCGCGCGCGCGCGCGAGGGCGATCGCGGGGTCGTCGGCGACGCTGTCGCCGCTGACGCCGATCCCGCCGTCTTCGCAGACCGGCTTGACGATCACCCGCCGCGAGGTCGACGCGCCCAGGAGGGCCTTGATGTCCCGGAGCGCGTTCCCTTCGGCGCACCCGGCCGCGAGCGTGAAGCCGGCGGGGGTCGGGACGCCGATCTGGCGCAGGAAGTGCTTGATGAAGCCCTTGTCCTGACAGAGCGCGATCGTCACGGCGTCGCAGCCGCAGTACGGGATCCCGAGCAGGTCGAGCGCGAGGACGAAGTGCGCCTCCCAGCGGGTCCGTCCGAGCACGCCCTCGCAGAGGTTGAAGACCAGATCCGGCGCGAAGGCGCGGATCTCCTGCAGCCCGGCGGTGATGCTGTCGCCGATCGGGATCAGGGCGCAGGTGTGTACCGCGGCGAGGGCGTCGAAGACGTCCCTCGCCGACTCGGCGACCTCGTCCTCGCCGAGGCGCTCGACGTCGTTGAGGTGGGGCTTCAGGTGGGTGTCGGCGTTGTAGCTGATGGCGATCCGCATCGTGCTCCGGCGGAGGTGGGGCAGCGTCGCAGGGAGATAAGACCGGAAATAAGAGTTAATGGGCGGCTAATGGTTAGGACGCTGTGCCCACCGCGCGGTCGCGGCGTCGACGATCCGACCGATCAAGCGGTCGTAGGTCCACCCGTGTCCCAGCGCGAGGATCACTAGATCGCTGTACGGGGGGTTCATGCCAGGGAGAGGGTTCACCTCGATGAAGTTCGGCAGGCCGTCGCGGTCGCGGCGGATGTCCACGCGCGACACGTCCCGACAGCCGAACGCGCGGTGGACGTCGAGCGCGAGCTCGCGGATGGCCTCGAGCTCGGCCGGCGTCAGGCCGGCAGCGAGCAGCTCGTCGCTCATGACGTATCGGACGCGGCGGAGGTAGTCTCGCTTCACCTCGAGCGAGTAGACGAAGTCGCCGTCGGGGTCGCGCGGGACGATCTGCATGACGCCGACCACCTCGGCCTGGTCGCCGTTGCCGACGATCCCGACCGTGTACTCCTCGCCGGGCAGGAACTCCTCGACGAGCACGGGCTGCTGGTAGTCCCGCTGGAGCATCTCGACGCGCTCGCGGAGCTCGGCCTCGGTCCGGCAGATCGAGCTCTGGCGGATGCCCATCGAGGAGCCCTCGGCGACCGGCTTGGCGAAGAGCGGGTAGCGGAGGTCCGCGCTCCGCGGCGCCTCGTCGACGCCGATCAGCACGAAGGGCGCGGTGCGGATCCCCCTCGCGGCGGCGAAGACCTTGGCGAGGCCCTTGTCGAGCGCCAGCGCCAGCGCGACCGGATCGCTCCCCGTGTTGGGGATCCCGAGCATCTCGAGCAGCGCCGGCACCTGCGACTCGCGGCCGCGGCCGCTGAGCCCCTCGGCGAGGGTGAACACGCCGTCCCGGCGCCGCGCGGGGTCTCGCCGGCTGAGCGCGTCGAAGAGCGAGGGGCCGGCCCCCAGGCGCTCGACGTCGTGGCCGAGGCGTCGGAGCGCCGCTTCGATCGCGTCGACGGTCTCGACGCAGTCGAGCTCCTCGTAGCGATCGATGGGCTCATGAGCGCCGACCTTGTCGGGTTTCAGGTTGTAGGTCAGCCCGAGGCGAAGTCCCGCGGCGGCGGAAGAGGCTCTGGGGCGATGGTCAGACGGAGCTTGCTCGGGGGAGATACTCGGAGGTTCCAAAGGTGTCGATCCAGCGAGACCAACCATAGCGAGATCGCGGGCGAGTGAAAGAGAAAAATTTGGGAGCGGCGTCACACCTCCCGGGGACCTGGGCGACGCGCGACGAGGGGGAGCTCGTCCGCGACGGCCATGTGCACCACCGCCTCACCGGCGAGGCAGAGCGCCGGGCGGGGGAGGGCGATGATCCATCCTTCATGTTCCGCGAGGATCTCCCCGCCCTCGAGCTGGCGTCCGTGGATGTCGCTCAGGGTGGCGAGGCGATCGCCGACGCGGACGAGGTCCCCCGGCTCGACGTGGTAGCGGATCACGCCGGAGCGCCTCGCCCTCGGCACGAGATCGAGCCGAACCGGGAAGGAAGGGCTCGGGAGGGGGATCCCGGGGATCGCGAGACGGGGCCCCGGGAGCATCCCGGCGCCCCGCAGCACGTTTCGGAGCGCGGCGACCCCGGCGGCTCGGGCGGCCGGATCGACGGCGCCGGTCAGACCGAGCTCGACGGTGACGGCCGGGATCCGGGCCTGTAACAGGGCTGCGCCGCTGAGCGAACGGTGCAGCCGGGCCTCGAGGTAGCGCTCCGGCGGCGCGTCGCGGACCGTCGGCAGCCCGAGCCAGTCGCAGAGGGCGTCGACCCGTTCGCAGAGGGCGAGCGCCTCATCGCGATCGTCGTCGCGGCTATAGAGGATCCGGTCCCGGATCGTGAAGCAACTGGCCCTTGGACCATAGCAGTGGAGGTCGACGAGGAGGTCGGCGCGCCGGATCTCGACGAAGAGGCGCTCATAGGCGGCCTCCAGGAGCCCCGGCGCCGGCCGGGGCGCGCCGGGGTCGGCGGGGAAGTCGGGGAAGAGCCGGTTCGGGTCCCGGCGATCGAGGTAGGACTCCCGCCGGCCCGTGCGGAGACCCGCCGGGTTCAGCGTGGGGATCGCCACCAGCGTCCCGCGCAGCTCGGAGAGGTCATCGTCGAGGAGCTCGTGCACGACGTGGAGCCCGGTGACCTCGTCGCCGTGGATGTTCGCGGTCGCCCAGAGGACCGGGCCCGGCGCCTTTCCGTGGATGATAGCGACCGGCAGCCGCTCGACGTGGCCCGTCGGGAGCGCAGCGAGGTCGAACCACCCGTCGACCCGCCCGCCAGGGGGGACGACGAGGGTACCGAGCGAGAAGGGGGACATGGCCCGAGTGTGCCGCACCCGCGAGCGAACGCGAAGCGGCGGCCGGATCCCCTCTGGAGGCCGGCGCGGGGCCAGAGCCTATCATGTGTCCGAAAAATCATGTCCATGAGGGCATATTCAAGGCCGGCCCGGGCACCGGCCCCCAGGTCGGACGCGCGCCGGCCTCGATCGCGCGGAGCCGCGGCGAGCGCAGGTCCGGACGCCGGCGCCTCGCCGCGGGCCCCGCCGCTCGCTACAATGGCTCTGCGATGTCCCCGGCGAGGACGCCCGAGCTCCGTCGGACGTGCGCAGCGTGCCTCGCGCTGGCGTGCGCGGCGTGCTTTCGCGACCGCCCCTCGCTGACCTGCGAGGGGCCCTTCTCGGCGTGTCAGGAGACGAGCACCTCCGGCGCGCCGGCGTCGTCGTCCTCGGGCGCGCCGACGACGACCGAGGCGACCACCGGGGCGACGACCGGCGAACCGGACACGTCCCGCTACTTCCGTATCGACGCGCTGGAGATCATCGACCCACACCTCTTTTATGGGGCCCCCTGCGCTGACGTGACCGGGACGGTCAACTCGGTCGCGTTGGACGAGCAGATCGACGCCGGGGAGCTCAACATCCTCCTCACCTTCTCGGAATTCGACCTCGACATGCTCGAACCCTCCCTCTCCGAGGCCGTCTCCTGCGACGTCCCCGCCGGGACCTGCGTGTCTCAACCATCGCTGGCCGTGTCGGTCCCGGCGCAGCGGATCGACGAGGGCCTCTGCAGCACCCTGGACCCCGGCGTGATCGCGGCTATCAACTTGGAGGCGCTGAACGCGCCGGCGCCGATCTGCTTCCGGACGCTCGCCGCGGGGCTCTCGCTGCCGATCCAGGGGTCGCCGATCGAGCTGATCCAGGCCCAGGTCGCCTTCAACTTCGAGCCGCTCGCGGATCCGGCTGGGATCACCAACGGTCTCCTCTATGGCTTCTTGACCCGGGCGTCCGCGGAGGCGACCAAGATCTCGCTGGGCATGATCGAGCTGAACGTGTGGGACCTGGTGGTCGGGCAGCCGAACCCGAGCGACTGCTCGACGAACCAGGCGAGCTACCTGCCCAGCGCGGACGTGGTCGACGGGCAGGAGGGGGTCTGGATGGCGGTGAACTTCACGGCGACGCGCGTGGAGGTGAGCGAGCTCCCGTAGCCGGGAACTTCCGCCGCGGTCCGTCCTCCAAGCGTGCGTGACTGCTTCCCAACCCTTCTCGGTGGAGGTCTCGGTCCGCGCGGGCAGCCGGCTCGTCGACACGCGCGCGCTGGAGCGCCGGGGCGAGTTCCGGATCGGCGAGGGGCCCCGGGCTGACTTCGCGGTCGCGGTCGCGGGCGCAGGCGCAGACGGGTGCGTGGTCCTGGTCGAGGCGCGCGCCGAGGGCCCCTGGCTGCGGGTGCCGGCGGGCGCGCGGGCCGAGCTCGCCGGCCGCCCGTTGGCGCCCGGGGACGTGGTCAAGCTGGCGTTTGGATCCTGCGCCAAGGTGCATGTCGGCGCCATCGAGTTCACCGTCGAGGTGTGCGCGCGAGAGCCCGTCCCGGCGTTCCGGCCGCACTTCGACGCGCCGGCGTGGCTCGCCCAGGGCGCGTCGCTCGCGCTCTTCGCCTGCCTCGCGCTGCTGGTGCGGGTGCACGCGCCCGCACCAGCAGAGCCCCGCTGGGACGACCCCGAGCTGCAGGAGCGCCTGATCCGCTACACCGCGTCGATCTCCGCCTCGGAGCCGGCGGCGTCGCGGCCGCACCGCGAGTCGCACCCGCGCCCGGCCGCCCCGACGCCCGCGCCGCGGCCCGCGCCGCGGCCCGCGCCGGAGGTCGCGCCGGAGGCGCCCTCGATCCCCGCGGGCTTGCCGGTCCC
>CAZMML010000120.1:0-8257 GCA_964567335.1 uncultured Nannocystis sp.
CATCCGCCGTGCTCCTCGTCCCGGATCCGCGTGTCCTCCAGCGCCCCGACGAGCGTCGCCCCGTCCGCCCGCAGGGCGACGCGGAGGTTGCGGCCCTCGCCGTCGTCGATCGCGAGCTCGACCGCGTCCGCCGAGCGCGCGAGGGCGCGGGCGCCGTGGTCGCGCTCGAGCAGGGCGACCAGCTCGGCGAGCGCCGGGGCCGCGCCTCCAGGGCGCCCCCCCGGGTGCAGCTCCGCGAGGGTCTCCGGTCGTTCCCGTCGGGCCACGCCGCGAGGGTAGCAGGACCGGGGGCGCCAGGCGCGGCCCCGGGTTCGCTCCTGTCCTGAGAGACACACGATCCCGCGGTCGGGGGCCGCATGTCTATCCGGACATGACTCATGGTTCTCGAGCTCCCCGCCGCGCCGTCCGAGCCGCCGAGCGCGCCGTCGTGACTTGCCTCGCGCGCCGCGCCTCCGGCGTCCTCCCCCGGCGGGCGGAGGCCCCTGGCGGGCCGGCGCCCGCCTCTGGCATCCTGGCGCGGCATGATCACCTACTTCGATGGCAAGTTCGTCGACGACGCCGAGGCCAAGGTCAGCGTGCGGACGCGCGCGATCAATTACGGGCTCGGGTGCTTCGGGGGGATCCGCGGGTACATGACGGACGACGGGAGCGGCCAGCTCCACGTCTTCCGCCTGGCCGACCACATGGCCCGCCTGCAACACTCCGCGCGGGTGCTCTTCCTCGGGCTCCCGGTCGACCACGCCACCCTCTGCGCGCTGGTGCCGGAGCTGCTGCGCCGCAACGAGGTCCGCCACGACGTCTACGTCCGCCCGCTGGTGCTCAACGGGTCGACCAAGCTCGCGCCGGTGATCCGCGAGGAGGACACGATCCTGACGATCTACTGCCTCCCCCTGCAGCGCTACCTCGACAAGGACGCGATCGACGTGTGCGTCTCGTCCTGGCGGCGCGTGACCGACAACGCGATCCCCGCGCGGACCAAGGCGACCGGCCTCTACCTCAACAGCGCGCTGGCCCGGCGCGAGGCCCACGACCACGGCTACGACGAAGCGATCTTCCTCACCGAGTACGGCAAGGTCTCCGAGGGCAGCGCGGAGCACGTCTTCCTGATCCGCGACGGCGTCCTCTACACCCCGCCGTCGACCGAGGACAACCTCGACGGGATCACCCGCCGCACCCTGATCACCCTCGCCACCGAAGATCTCGGCCTCAAGGTCGTCGAGCGCGTGATCGGGCGGACCGAGCTCTACGTCGCCGACGAGCTCTTCCTCTGCGGCACCGGGGCCCAGGTCCAGCCGGTCCGCTCGGTCGACAAGCGGGTCGTCGGCGCGGGCGAGATCGGTCCTATCACCGCGCGCCTCGCCGCGCACTTCACGGCCGTCGTCCGCGGCCGGGTCGAACATCGGCGCTCCTGGCTGACCCCCGTCTGGGTATAAGTTCGGGCATGCGCGATCACCCGCTCGTCCGCGCCCGCTGGCTCGTCCTCGCCCTCTTCGCGCTGACCTGCGCGCTCGTCCTCCCTGGCCTCCGGGACATCCGTGAGGACGACGACGTGCTCGCCTTCCTCCCGCCCGACCACCCCGACGTGGTCGGCTTCCGCGAGGTCGCCGGGCGCTTCGGCGTCCTCGAGGTCGGCCTCGTGGGCCTCTCCAAGGCCGAGGGCGACCTCCTCGCCCCCGAGCGCGTCGACGAGATCCGGCGCCTCGGCCGCAAGATCGGCGAGCTCCCCGGCGTCCGCTTCGTCCTCTCCTTCGCCGACCTGCCGAACCCCAAGGTCACCGAAGAGGGCCTCGAAGTCGCCGCGCTGGTGCCTGAGCAGCTGCGCGACCCGGCCAAGATCCGCGAGGCCGTGCTCGGCTCCACCGACGCCGTCGGCAACCTGATCTCCGCCGACGGCAAGGCCGCCGCCCTGCTCGTCTTCCTCCTCCACGACCCCGAGCGCGCCGCTCACCCCGAGAAGCGGGCGCAGGCGCTGCAGGCGATCCGCGACACCGTCGCCGCCGAGTGGCAGGGCTCGAGCCACGTCGGCGGCGCCCCCTTCATCGAGGACGCCGCCGCCCGGGCCAGCCGCGGCGACCTCGACCGCCTCTCGCCGATCGTCATCGCGGTCCTCGTCATCGTCTCCGCCGTGCTGCTCGGCAGCGTCGCCGCCGCCGCCGTCAGCCTCGTGCTCACCGGCCTCGGCGTCGGCCTCGTGCTCGGCGCCCACGGCCGCGTCGGCGAGGCGCTGACGATCGTCAGCAGCTCCATGCCGGTGATGATGGTCGCGCTCGGCGGCGCCTTCGGCGTCCACATGCTCGCCGGCTACCAGCGCCAGCGCGGCACCAGCCGCGAGCGCGCGAGCGCGACCCTGCGCGAGCTGTGGCTGCCGGTCCTGCTCTCGGGCCTCACCACCGCGGTCTCCTTCTTCTCCCTGGTGATGATGCCGCAGGTGCCGATGCAGCGCTTCGGCGTCGCCGCCGGCTGCGGCGTGCTGATCCTCCTCGCGCTCGCCCTGCTCGCGATGCCGGCGATCCTCGCCTGCCTGCCCGACTCGTGGATCCCGCCGCGCGACGAGCGGCCGATGCCGCTGCGCGTGCGCCCGCCGCTGTGGCTCCTGCTGGTCCTCGCGCTCGGCGGCGCCGGCGCGGCGACGCTGCTGCGCGCGGACACCGACACCAGCAAGGTCTTCTCCGAGGAGAGCGAGCCGATCCGCGCCAACAACTTCTTCAACGCGCACTTCGGCGGCTCCACCTTCCTGCAGGTCGCCTTCGAGGCCGCCCAGCGGGACAGCGGCGAGCAGCGCAAGCCGATCGCCGAGCCCACCATGCTCCGCGAGCTCCGCGACCTCGCCGAGCAGGTGCGGGCGATCGAGGGCGTCGTCGACGTGCGCACCATCGTCGAGCCGATCGCCCTCCTCAACGAGGCGCTCGGCGGCCGCCGCGGGATCCCCGAGACCCCCGCTCGCGGCTCGCGGGTGCTCACCCTGATCGAGGGCCACCCCGCCGTCGCCCAGCTCATCACCGAGGACGGCAAGGGGGCCCTCATGCACATCAAGCTCGCGCCGATGGACGGCGCGGCGCAGCTCCGGGCCACCGAAGCCGTCCGCGCCCTGCTCGGCCGCAACGCCGCCGGCTCCTACGTGGTCGCCGCCAGCGCCGCCGCCGGCGTCGGCGAGGTCGAGGCCGGCGAGGTCGCGGCGCGCCTCGGCCGCCTCCTGAAGCGCCCCGTCGACGCGCCCGCGCTGGCCCAGGCCTCGCCCGCGGCGGCCCCCTCCCCCGCCCTCCTCAAGATCCTCGCCGAGACCCGCGACCGCGCGCTGAACTCCGACGACAGCCCCGTCTCCGACGTCCCGCTCGAGGAGATCGCCGCGATCGACCCCGCGAGCCTGATCACCCCGCGGGGCCCGGCGCTCGAGGCGCTCCTGCGCGAGAAGCTGCCGACCCTCGCCGCCAAGGACCCCGCGGGGATCGGCTTCGTCGCCAACCACCTCGGACCCTGGGTCGACGAGGCCCTGGACGGCGCCCGCGTCGAGGCCCGCTGCGCCGCCCTCCAGCTCGCGGACGGCGCGTGCAAGGAGGTCCAGGGCGCGCTCTCCGAGCTCGACGACGACGAGTGGCGGATGTCTCAAGGAGAAGGTCGCGGCATCGAGCTCCGCGCGCGCCTGACCGGGCAGCCGGTGATCGGCGCCGCCTTCGCCGAGAGCGTGACCCGCAGCCTCTTCACCTCGACCGGCGTCTCGCTCGCCGGCCTCGCGCTGACCCTCCTCGTCGCCCGCCAGCTCCTCGCGCTGATCCCCGCGCTGTGGACCCTCTGCGTCACGATGGGCCTGCTCGGCGCGCTCGGCCTCCCGATCAGCGTCGGCACCAGCATGATCTCCTGCATCGCCGTCGGCGCCGGCGTCGACTTCGCGATCCACCTCAACTTCCGCGCCCGCGCCCGCGGCGGCGCGGACGCGGGCCAGCGCGCCGTCGACGAGATCGGCGTCGTCACCCTGATCTCCGCGCTGCAGCTCGCCTGCGCCTTCTTCGTCCTCCTCGCCTCCGAGCTCGCGCCCCTGCGGCACTTCGGCCTCGGCCTCGGCCTCGGCCTCGTGTTCGCCGCGCTGGGTGCATGCTGGTTCGCGCCCAGCCTGTTTCGTCGACCTGCGCAAGGGTCTGCGCGGCCCTCGTAGCGCGCCCTGTACATGTGTTTGTGATCCGGATCACCCGACAGTGAGCCGCCGCAAACGCCCTCCTGGGCCCGAATTTCGGGGGGTAGCGGCCCGAGGTCAGGACCTGTGGGTCCCGGGGAGAATAGGCGGCGAGCCCGGCCGTCCAAGGGGTCGCGTGTGCGCCGCGTGCCTCCGCGCCGCGGCTGATATACTCCCCGGAGCCTCGATCCCATGAAGCCCTTCTCCATCCTCCTCGCCTCGGTGCTCTCGGCCTCCACCCTCGTGGTCGCAGCCCTGCCGCAGGACGCCGCCGCCGCTGACACCGGCGACGCCTTCACCAAGGGCGCCGCGATCCTCAAGATCGCCGACGAGCGCGCGGCGAAGTACCCCGACCAGACCTACGTCGCGTCGATGGAGATCTTCAAGTCCGGCAAGCTGCGCCAGACGATGGTCTTCTCGATGTCGATGAAGGGCCTCGAGAAGCAGTTCATCTCCTTCACGGCGCCCGGCGACGTCGCGGGCATGAAGATCCTGATGGAGGACCGCGACACCATCTACGTGTACAGCCCCGAGTTCAAGAAGGTGCGCCGGGTCGCCGCGCACATGCAGAACCAGGGCTTCCTCGGCAGCGAGTTCACGCCCGAGGACATGGTGATGGCCAAGCTCTCGACCGGCTTCGACGCCGAGCTGATCGGCAAGACCGGCGACGAGACCATGCTGGTCCTCAAGCCCAAGACCGGCTTCAGCTCGTCCTTCAGCAAGCTCGAGATCTTCATCGACTCCAAGGTCGGCGGCATCTCCCGGATCCACTACTTCGACGGCGCCGGCGCCCACGTGCGGACCCAGTTCCGCGAGGGCTGGACCCCCTTCGACGGCGCCCAGATCCCGACCAAGATCCGCATGGCGAACCTCAAGACCGGCGACGAGACGGTGATCAACCTGTCCGAGATCGACGTCAAGACCCCGGTCCCCGACGAGCTCTTCTCGCGCCAGCAGCTGATGCGCGGTTGATGTAGACCCTGGTGCTTACGGACGGCGCAGTCATCCTCCTCCTCGCCGGGGCCCTCCCCGCGCTCGCGCCTGCGCCGCTCCACCGCGAGTACAGCGGCCCGAGCTTCGTCCAGGCGCCCGCGACCACCAGCGCCCCGGCAGCCTCCCCGACCCCCCCGGCGTCCAAGCCGAAGGGCGAGCTCTCGATGGACGACGTGTTCGGCACGGGCGCCGCGCCCGAGCCCGACCCCGCGACCCCCAGCGCCCCTGCCGCCTCCAGTCAGCCCGCTGGCGGCGACAAGAGCGCGTCCGAGCTCTCGATGGACGACGTCTTCGGCGGCGGCCCGAGCTCCGGGCCGAGCACGCCCGCGAGCTCCCCGAGCTCCTCGCCCTCGGCGCCCTCGACCGCCGCGCCCACGAAGTCTGGCAACGGCGACAAGCCGCGCCTGAAGTCCGCCAGCGAGAAGATCGCCGACGCGACCAAGGGCAAGCTGCAGACCCGCTTCCGCCTCGTCAGCAGCCTCTACTTCGACGTCGACCGCGCCGAGCCGAAGAAGATCAGCCGTAACGAGAACCGGCTCGAGTTCTACTTCGCCTACACGCCGAACAAGCACGTGCAGATCGTCGGCGACGTCGAGCCGGTGCTCATGGGCACCAACACCTCGCGCGAGCTCGACGACCTCGCCTCGCAGGTCTACATCCAGCGCTTCCACCTCGAGAGCGACGCGGCCTACGTCGCGCTCACCGACCTCGCGCCCGGCCTCGACATCAAGGTCGGGCGCCAGATCGTCGTCTGGGGCACCGCGGACAAGTTCAACCCGACCAACAACATCAACGCCGACGACCTCGAGGACCGGCCCCTCTTCACCGAGCCGATCGCCAACCAGATGCTCGTCGTCGACTACGCGCCCCTGCGCGACCGCGACAAGCTCTTCTTCCAGGGCGTCTACGTGCCGCTCTTCTTCCCGGCGCTGCTGCCCCCCTCGGCCGCCGCCGGCCTCAAGGACCCCTACGCCGAGGCGCCCTTCGTCAACGCGGCCGAGATCGCCAAGATCACCTACCTTCAGGAGGACTACCTCCCGAAGAACCCGAAGTTTCTGCCCTTCGTCAACGGGCACGTCGAGATGCCCGAGCAGAAGTTCACGAACGGGCAGTTCGCGTTCAAGCTCGGGTCGCGCCTCGGCGAGGTCGACCTCAGCGCGTCGTACTACTACGGCCGCCACGACATCCCCCTCCCGGTCGAGGCGAGGACGACGATGGTCGCCCCGCTCAACCAGGACCCGCCGCCCGCGGACGGCGTCTACTTCATCTCCGACGTGCGCCTGATCTACCCGAAGATGCAGGTGATCGGCCTCGACTTCGCCACCCAGCTCCCCTTCCTCGGCAACATGGGGATCTGGGGCGAGGGCGGGCTCTTCATCCCCGAGGCGCATCAATTCTCGATCGACCTCCCGCAGCTCCCCGGCGGCGGCCTCGACGTCACGCCCAACGACGGGATGGTCAACCCCGAGGCCGCGATCACGGGCGCGGCGGTGAAGAAGCAGCCCTTCATCAAGGCCACCGCGGGCCTCGACTACACCTTCGGCAAGCACGTCTACGTGCAGACGCAGTACATCCGCGGGATGATCAACGAATTCGGCGCCGGCCACATCGGCAACTACCTGCTCGGCGGGACCGACCTGATCTTCTTCGGCCGCAAGCTGGTGTTCCGGGCCTTCGGGCTGGTCGACTTCCCGTCCAACAACCCGAAGGGCAAGGGGCCCTCCGGTGTGATCGCGCCGGCGCTCCTCTTCGCGCCGCCCTGGGGCTACATCAACTTCGAGCTCGGCAGCTTCGCCCTCCTCGGCGAGAACACGACCTTCTTCGGCCAAAAAGCGGCCGGCTCGTCGATCGTGTACTTCAAGGTGATCGGCTCCTTCTAGCTGCACGCGGGGCTGAAGATCGTCTCCGGCGAGACCCGGCCCGCCGGAGCAGGGTCCCGCGAGACGGCGGGCTCCCCCCGTTTCACGTGCTCGGCGCTCTCGGGCTCCGATGAGCTTCTTCTCCTGACACCCGACGTCGTTCGTACGCACGCTGGCGCCTGGGCGCGGTGAAACGGGCTCCGCCCCGCCTGCGCCCTACTCCGGCGGGGCCGGGTCTCGCCCTGCACATCCTCCCGCTTGTACGCCTCACGAACGACCCAGAGCGAGTCACGACGCCAGATCGCGGCGTCGGCACGGGTTCCCCGGCGAGACCCGGCGGCGGCGGAATGGGCCAGGTAGACCGTGGGCTCCTGCTCGGCCGACTTCGTGGCGAACGCCATCCTCAGGTGGCGCGCGCAACTCTATCGTCCTGGCGAGCGAGAAGGCGCAGTATGCTCCCCACGATGCCGAAGGCCACGACCAGCTCCCGCGCGACCCATCCCTTCCCCTTCTTCGGAGCGGGTCGCGCGAACTACTTCGAGTGGGCGGAGGTGCATGTCCGCTTCGCGCGGGCGCCCACGCCCGCGGAGCGGAAGGCGATCGCCGCGATCGTCCCGCCGCCGCTGCGCGACAGCGTCCGCTTCCACGGCCGCGACCTCCACGTCGCCAGCGGACAGTTCGTCCACCACAACATCTACGACGCCTACGCGCTCCCCGACGACCCGGTCAACGACGAGAACGACGACGACGACGAGATCGAGGACGGCTGGTTCTTCGCCTCGACCGCCCAGGTCAACCGCTTCAACACGGACACCGAGCACTGGCTGCAGGCGGCCCACAACATCGCGCCGATCCTCGCCGCCTTTCGCCGCGAAGACGGCGAGGCCGGCGGCACCAAGCTCTCGCCCTGGCACCGCAAGAGCCTCGCTCGAACCGCCGACGTCCTGCACGAGTGTGAGGACGTGCTCGCGCTCGGCGACCGCTACGCCTCCGGCGCGTACATGGTCCACGGGATCCTCGACATGGCCGAGGACGGCGGCGTCGCGGTGCCCGACGAATGGAAGCGCTGGCACGACAACCCGGAGAAAGAGGCTGCCACGAGGGCCAAGACCAAGAAGGCGGCCAAGAAGGCCCCCTCCAAGAAGGCCTCCAAGAAGGCCTCTGCCGAGAAGGCCTCTGCCGAGAAGACCCCGGCCAAGAAGACCCCGGCCAAGAAGACCTCGGCCAAGAAGGCCCC
>CAZMML010000121.1:0-8164 GCA_964567335.1 uncultured Nannocystis sp.
CAGGAGGAGCTCCCGCGCCTCGCCCGCTGCGGGGCGCACCGGGAGGCGGTAGACCCAGCGTTCGCCGTCCCGGCCGCGCGGGGCGAGGGGGGCGTGGGCGCGGGTGTTCCAGACCATGTCGGGGTGCTGGTCGAAGCGGCGCCCGTCGACGCGTATCGGCGCGCAGAGGTCGTCGCGGCAGAGCTCGAGCGCGTCGAGGTCGAGCCGGGGGGGGGATGGGGCGATCAGCGCGACCCGGTCGCCGTCCAGATGGACCGTCGACCAGGTCGGCGGGAGCGGCGAGGGCAGCGCCGCGCGGGCGAGCGGGAGGACGACGAGGTCGCGGGGCTCGCCGGTCGCGGCGCGGCCGTCCGCCGGTTCGAAGGCGGCGAGGGTCGAGAGCAGGGCGAAGGCGTCGGGTCCGCGCAGGCGGCGGTAGAGGTCGCCGAAGCCGAGGCCGCGGCCGTAGAGCTCGGCCGCGATCGCCTCGGCCTCGAAGACCCGGAAGCGCCGGTCGGACCAGCGATCGTCGGCCCAGAAGGCGAGGTAGCCGAGCAGCACGCCGGCGAGCGTGAGGCGGCGCAACGCGGGCGAGCGCTCGAGGCGCGCGCCCGCGAGGATCGCGGCCGGAGTCGCCAGCGGCGCGAGATAACGGGCCTGTAGGCCATGTCCAGAGAGCCAGGCAGCGAGGGGCCAGAAGGCGAGCAGCGCGACGCAGAACCCCGCGAGGATCCGCTCGGCCCGGACCGCGTCGGGCAGGGCGTTCAGGCGCGGGCGGGCGAGCGCGGCGAGCGCGACGCTCGCCGCGAGGACGAGGAGCAGCTCGGTCCGGCGGGCGGCGAGCAGCTCCAGGTTCTCGGCGAAGCCCTTGGGGGCGTCGAGGGCGAGCAGCGCGAGCAGGAGGGCCGACGCGAGGGGGACCGCGACGAGGGGGCGACGCGTGCAGGCGACGAGCGCGGCGAGCACGAGGGGCACGAGGAGGGCCGACGAGGCGTGCAGCCCGAGGGCGGCGGCGAGGGCGGCGGCGAGGGCGAGCGCCGCGAGGGTGCCCCGCCCGCGCGCGGTCCAGGCGAGCGCGAGCGTCAGGAGCGCGAGCGCGAGCGGCCACAGCGTGGGGTTCCACAGGGTCGGGTAGCTGGTCGTGATCAGGGTGAGCGCGAGCCAGAGGGCCCACGCGCACGCGCCCGCCTGGAGCCCGAGCGGGCGCGCGGCGACCGGGACGAGGGCGGCGGCGAGGGCCAGGGCGACCGCGATGGCGCGCTCGAAGGCGGCGACGCCGAGGCCGAGGCGCTCGCGCAGCTCGAGCGCGTGGGACCACAGCGCGCCGTGCATAAGGCCCGCGAAGCTGCTGCGCGGGCCCGACTCCGGGCAGTGGCGGCCGAGCGTGCAGTCGCGGGCGATCAGCAGGTCGCGGGCGGTGTCGAGGTGGATCTCCGCGTGGACCTGCAGAACGCCGAGCAGGAGCAGGGTCGCGGCGAAGAAGGCCGCCGCGCGCGCGAGGGTGCCGGAAGACACGACCCCTGTGTACCGCGTCCGCCGCGCACGAGCGAGCGCGAGGGCTACAAGTAGTCGATGCGGTGATCGATGTACGCGCCGAAGTGCCAGGTCTCGGCGTAGCAGGAGCTGTTGCCGACGTAGAGCTTGAAGTAGTTCGCGGGCCCGCCCGGCACGTTGGCGGGCTGATTGAGCCCGTAGAGCCGGCCGACGCCGCCCGTAACCACGCGGGTCCCGCCGCGCCAGATGTCGAAGAGCCCCTCGATGAGGTCGTCGTTGGCGCTGCCGACGGCGACCAGGGCGAAGTTGTAGTGGACCGGCGCCGCGGCGGCGACGATCGCGTGGGCCTGGAAGTAGGCCTCGCGGGTCTGGTCCGACCAGGCGATGATGGCGCGGGCGTTCTGGAGCTGACCCGCGGTGAAGTTGGCGCCGGTCTCGCCGTCGGTGACGGCGATCGGGGTGGCGGACCAGATGCTGTGGTTTCGCATCGAGATCGGGGGCATCGTCTGACTCTCCTCGGGGGAGCGTCGCGCGCCGCGGGGGGACGCGGGCCGGCAATCCTTCCGGCCCGCGGCGGGTCGGGGTGCAGAGACTGCGGCGGCGCTGCGGCGCGCGCCGTCACTTGCGGACGGGCCGCGTGCGACGCCGCTCGCGGGCATCGAGTATGCTGGACGTCTGTGGCGATCTGGGTCCGCTCCATGACCGTCGGGCTGGCGCTCCTCGCCGGGGGATGCGGCCCGGGGCACGAGGCCCCGCCGCCCGCGCTCCCGCGCCCGCCAGATCCCGCGTCCGCGCCCGCGAGCCCGGCTCCGGCGGCGACACCGCCGCCGACGGAGACAAGTCCTGAGAGACAAGTCCAAGGAGACACGAATTCCGCGCCGCCGCGGACCCTCTGCCGGAGCGTCGCGCACATCGGCGACTCGACCTCGACGGGGATGATGTCGCCGAACTACATCCGCGACCCAGCGCAGCGGCTCGACGCTCAGTACGCGCGGGTCGGGGTCGAGCGCCTCGAGCTCGACCACGCGGGCGGGCGCTCGCTGGTCGAGCACAGCAAGCGGCAGCAGAACGGGGTGCAGGCGGCGGCGGCGCTGCGCGAGCGTGGCTTCGCCGGCTGCTGGGTGGTCGCGCTCGGGACCAACGACGCCGCGAACGCGGCGAAGGACCCGACGGTCCCGCCGCCGCGGCGCGTCGAGCGGCTGATGGCGGTGATCGGCGAGGAGCCGGTGCTGTGGATCGACGCCGCCACGCGCGCGACCGCGGGGTACTGGGCCCAGACGAACATGCTCCGCTGGAACGAGGACCTGGAGGCGACCCTGAGCGCCTACCCGAACGCGCGGCTCTACCGCTGGTCGAATGAGGTGCGCGACGAGTGGTACGTCTCCGACGGGATCCACTTCACGTCGGCCGGCTACACGGCGCGCGCGGCGATGGTCGCCGACGCCCTCGCGGCGGCGTTCCCGGCGCCCGCGGGGCCCTGAAGCGGTTCAGGTCCAGACCCGCGAGATCGCGACGCCCTCGACCCGACCGCCCGCGTCGACGCCGGCCTGGATGAAGAGCCCGTTGACGCTGTCGATGTGCGGGTGCTCGTGGAAGTAGAGGCCGGTGCCGCGGGTCCAGAGCTCCGGCAGGACGGCGAGGAGCTGCGGCCCCTTGATCTCGAGCGGGTAGTCGCCCTCGCCCCGCTGGGCGTGGACGCGGGCCCAGGCGTCCGTGTGCCAGGCGTAGTACCAGGTGCGGCCGGTCTCGGGGATCTCGAAGGGGACGTACTCGGGCTGGGCCTCGCCGCGGGCGCGGGTCTGGTTGCGGGCGAAGGCGCGGATGAAGGGCGAGTCGGCGAGGTAGCGCAGCAGGGTCGCGTGGAGCGAGACCTTGAGCTCCACGGAGAAGAAGTCGAGCTGGGGATCGCCCTCGTCGCTCGGGTTTCGTACGGTGAATCCGTGTCGCTGGAGCGCCCGCACGAAGTCGCCGAAGCCGCCCACCTCGCGGCGGAAGAGCGGCGGCACCGTCGAGGCCTTGGCGAGGGCGGCGCCCGGATACTTCTCGCGCGCAGCCTTCGGCGCGGCGCCGGCGTGGACGATCAGGTCGACGCCGGCGACCTTCTTGTTGCTCACCGCCTTGGCGCCGAGCGCGTAGAGCATCGAGCGGTAGAGCTCGTACTCGGCGACGTCGGCGAGGTAGACGCTGCGCCCCTCGGCGAAGTTCGTCTCGACCGTAGCCGCCTCGGCGGGGCGGAGCGCCGCCTGGTAGCGCCGCTCGGGGAGGTTCATGCTCACAGGGGCGACGCTAGCGAGGTCGACCCGGGGCGTCAATATGACTGAATAGACAGGTCACGAGCTGCACGAGAGCATCGAGCAGCCGGGGCGCGAGCGGGCCCACTCCGGGCGCGGGGCGGCGAGGTCGGCGTACTCGGGGCGGACCTCGTAGGGCCGCCGCAGCGCGTCCATCAGGCGGCGCAGCGGGCCGAGGTCGCCCTGCTCCGCGGCGTCGATCGCCTGCTGCGCGAGGTAGTTGCGCGGGACGAGCCAGGGGCTGGCGGCGGCCATGCGGGCGCGCCGCGCCGCGGCCGGCTCGCCCTCCTCGCGCACGCGCGCGGCCCAGCGGGCGAGCCAGGCGTCCGTCTCGCCCGCGAGGCGCGCCCGCTTGTCCGGGTCGTAGACGGCGGCGTCCAGCGGCGCGGCGGCGGGGGCGCCCGGGTCGACCTCGATCAGGCCGCGGAAGGCGAGGGTCATGTCGAGCTCGGCGCGGCCCAGGAGCGAGAACCACGCGCGCGCGAGCGCGGCGTCCTCCTCGCGCCAGGTCGCCAGGCCGAGCTTGGCGGCGATCATGGCCGCGTGGGCGTCGCCGAAGTCCTCGGCGTAGCGCTGAAGCCCGGCGCGCAGCGGGGCCTCGTCGCCGAGGAGCGGCTCCAGCGCGCCGGCGAGGGCGGAGAGGTTCCACTGGGCGACCGCGGGCTGCTGGCCGTAGGTGTAGCGGCGGCTCTGGAAGTCGGTGGTGTTGGGGGTCCACCCGGGGTCGAAGGGCTCGAGCCAGCCGTAGGGGCCGTAGTCGATCGTCAGCCCGAGCACCGACATGTTGTCGGTGTTCATCACGCCGTGGACGAAGCCGACGCGCATCCAGTGGGCGACCATGCGGGCGGTGCGGGCGCAGATCTCGACGAACCAGTCGGCGCGGCGCTGGGCCGGCGGGCCGCCGAGCTCGGGGAAGTCGCGGGCGATCGTGAAGTCGACCAGGCGCTCCAGCAGCGCGTGGTCGCCGCGGGCGGCGGGGAGCTCGAAGGTGCCGAAGCGGATGAAGGAGGGCGCGACGCGGCAGACGATCGCGCCCGGCTCGACCTGCGGGTTGCCGTCGTAGAACATGTCGCGCACGACCGGCTCGCCGGTGGCGATCAGGCAGAGCGCGCGCGTGGTCGGGATCCCGAGGTGGAACATCGCCTCGCTGCACACGAACTCCCGCAGCGAGGAGCGCAGCACGGCGCGGCCGTCGGCGTGGCGCGAGTAGGGGGTCTTGCCGGCGCCCTTGAGCTGCAGCTCGTGGCGGCGGCCGTCCGCGCCGACGACCTCGCCGAGGCCGATCGCGCGGCCGTCGCCGAGCTGACCGGCCCAGCTCCCGAACTGGTGGCCGCCGTAGCAGGCGGCGTAGGGCTCCATGCCGGGCCAGAGGCGCCCGCCCGCGAAGGCGGCGACGAACTCCTCCGACTCGACCTCGGCGGCGCTGAGGCCGAGGTCGGCGGCGACCTCCGGCGACCAGGCGAGCAGCCGCGGGGCCGCGACCGGGGTCGGGGTGACGCGCGAGTAGGCGGCGCCGTGCACCTGGCGCGTGCGCGCGGACGCGTCGGGGTCGCCCGGGAGCTCGCGGAGGAAGCGGTTGTCGAAGCGCAGCACGGCGCGGAGCCTACGCGCGGCGCGAGGGCCGGGCAAGCTGACGCGCGGCGGGCGGACAGGTGCGACCTGGCGATGAATGTCCGATCGGACATGTGATGCACCCGGCGCGCAGGTGCGCGGGCGCCCGTCGAGCTCACGCGGGCCGACGCTGGCCGCCCAGCAGGCGCCGGAGCTGCCCGGCCGCGACCCGCAGCGCGCCGCCGGCGACCGGGACCCACCACCACGAGCCGGTGACCTCCCGGATCGCGCGCTGCGCCGCCGGGACGTCGCGCAGGAGCGCGACGAGCCGCGCTGGGTCGGCGAAGCCGGTGGCGAAGAGGTCCGCGAGCGCCTGGCGACCGTCCTGGCGGACGCCGTCGCTGCCGCACTGGGCCAGGAGCAGCAGCCGACCCGCGGGGGAGAGGGGCGCCAGCATCATGTTGGTCAGCGTGTAGGCCGGCTCGCCCTCGCGGGCCCAGAACTGCTCGAAGGTCTCGCTCATCCACGCGGCGTCGAAGGGCTGGTCGCCGCGCTCGGTCACCCGCCGGACCAGGTGGCGCGCCATCTTCGTGCCGTTGTTGGCGCCCTGCGCGGCGAGCGGGTCGAAGTGGATCGCGGCGTCGCCGATGCAGGTCACCACCCGCCCCGAGGGGAGGCGCCCGACCGGCCTGCGCACCGTCGGGGTGATCCGGCCGACCACCCACCCGAGCTCGTCCGCGAGCTCCATGCCCCGCGCCCACGCGGCGTCCCAGGGGGTCAGCTCCTCGATCACGCGCCGCGCCGCGGCCAGCGCCTCCTCGCCGCTCCGCGCCCCCTGGAACAGGTCCATCGGTCCGCCGGTCTTGGCCTCGAAGATCAGGTTCCAGCAGGGGCCGACGTCGCGGTGAAAGTAGGGCAACCAGACCGCCTCGCCGACGCCCTCGAGGAGGTTGTTCTTGACGGCGATGAAGGGGAGCTCCTCGCGCCGCAGCGCGGGCCCCTTGACGATCACCATCGCCACGCTGCGCTGCGGCTCGTGGTAGCCGCTGCGCTCCGCGTCGCGTTCGAAGAGCTCCGCGAGCTCGCCCCTCCCGGCCGCGACGACGGTCAGGTCGTGCTCGGCGGCGATCGCGTCGAGCCGCGCGAGGTCGACGGACTCGATCTCGATCCGGCCGCCGCGCTCGCTCAGCGCGTGCATCCAGCGGTGGCTCTGCAGGCGGACATCGATCGCCAGCCCCGGCTCTTCCTGGCGCCCGGTCAGCGTGGCGAGCTGGTTGCCGGGCGTCGGGCAGTAGAGCAGGTGAGCGCCGACGATCGGCGGCGCCTCGGCGTGCCAGAAGTCGAGGCCGAGCTCGCGCTCGTACGCGAGGGCGGGCGCGAAGCGGGCGGCCGTCCCCGTCGGCCGGGACCCGCGGAGCCACTGCTCGGGGGTTCGGTCGGAGAAGAGCGTCACCTCGCACCCGGCCCGGCGGAGCCCGTGCGCCGCGAGCAGCCCGCTGATCCCCGCCCCGACCACCGCGATCCGCCGCATCTTGGCAAAGAGTCGCATGCGCGTGCGCGAGGCTCAAGGGATCTCTCGTGAGGGTCGAAAAGGGCCTCCCACTCGAGGACAGGCGCGCGGGTCCGGAGCGGCGGTGAGCGGCTGGCCGCGGCGCGAGACGCTGGACCGCGCGGCCGCGCCAGTCACGGCTCGACGATCTCGAGGCCCTCGGCGATCTCTCGGAACGCCTCGGCGAGCAGCTCCGCGGGCACCTGACGCAGGGTGATCGGCTCCAGCAGATCGAAGGTGTCGAAGTGCGGGTCACCGTGCTCCACCAGCCAGTCCCACTCCTCGCGGTGGGAGGGGTACCAGTCCTCCTGCTCGTCGCCCGGCGCGTACATCTGCTCGTGCATCGTCTTCGTCGGCATGTCCGCGGGATCGAAGCGATAGAAGCGGATCCGATCGAGGGCCTCGATGTCGCCGCCGGGCGGGGCGCACACGAAGTTCACCAGCGAGAGCCACACCTTGACGCCTTCGGCGGGCCACGTCTTCGACATCGCCGCCATCAGGTTCGACTCCTCGGTGTCGACCTTCCAGCCCAGCGCGGTGAGCGTCGTGTAGAGCTTCCAGACGCGGATCTTCAGGCCGCGCCACGCGGTGAATTCGACGTCATCCAGGTGGTCCTCGAGACGGACAGCAAGCGGGCTCACGCGCGTCAGGATACCCGAGGGGACGCCCAGGCCGCGTCGGCGACCTCCCGGCGCGCGCTCTGGGGCGCCGCTCGCGGTCGCGTACTCCAGCCGGCGCGCGCTCGCTGGTGCGGGATGACGCAGCGTCTGGTCCGGGCGCGCTCGCTGTGCCAGACTGCGGCGCGCCGCGCATGCCGCTGACCTTCCCCTCGCACGCCGCCGCGGTGCTTCCGCTGCTCCGGATCGGAGGGGGCCGCAGGCTCCCGGCGAGCGCGCTGGTGGTCGGGAGCACGGCGCCGGACCTGGTCTACCTCGTCGGCACCTTCGGCGCGGCGGCCCACCAGCCGCGCGGGCTGCTGACGGTGTGCCTGCCCGCGGGGCTGCTGGCGTTCCTCTACCTCGAGGCGCTGGTGCTGCCGGTCGTCGGCCCGCTGCTCGTCGCGTTGTGGCCGGAGCGCGGGCGGTCGATCGTCGCGGGTCTCGTCTCTCCGCGCCCGCTGCCCCGCAGCGCGCGGGCGTGGGCGTCGGTGGCGCTGGCGCTGGTGGTCGGGGCCGCGACGCACCAGCTCTGGGACGGCTTCACCCACGCGTGGATGTGGCCGGCGCGCGCGCTCTACCCCGAGGCGAGCGTCTCGATCGTCGGCCGCCCGATCCTCGTCGCGCGGGTGCTGCAGCACCTC
>CAZMML010000122.1:0-8132 GCA_964567335.1 uncultured Nannocystis sp.
GGAAGGAGGAGGGCGCGGGGTCGGGCTACTGCGACGCGGTCGGCGCGGCGCTGCGGCCCAAGGTGAACGACGAGGACGGCCTGCGGCGACGGGAGAGCGAGGACGAGGAGGGCAAGACCCTGGTCAGCGGCCTCTACGAGGATCTGGTCGTGCGGGCGGTCGTGCGCGACTACCTCGCCTGGCAGGACGGGACGTGGCTGCTGCGCTGGGAGGGCGACATCCCGAACACGCAGAGCCCGAACGGGCAGCTGGTGTGCGACAAGCCAGGCTGGCAAGGCGGGACCTGCCTCAGCACCGAGGCCGGGGACACGCGGATCATCGATCAGACGGCGCAGTTCTGCGACTCGGGCGTGCTGGCCGGCGACAAGGTGCGGCTCTTCGGCTGCGCGGACGACGGCGACTGCGGGCTCGGCCAGTACTGCCTCGTCGACCCGGAGGCGGCGTCGGGCGCGACCGGCCTGTGCGTGTCGCGCGAGGCCTATGAGGCGGGCAAGGAGGATCTCCTCCAGATCTGTCGGCCCTTCATCCAGGACGCGTGCGGCGACGTTCGGCGCGAGTTCCTCGTCACGCGCGCGTTCCAGGACGAGCTCTGGTTGCAGGCGCTCGACCGGCGCCCGGAGTCCTACGTCATGATGAAGACCGGGGACGCGGAGATCGACGCGGACTCGGCCGCGCTCTGCCGCGGCGAGCGGGTGTCAGGGTGGGGCCCGGAGGGCTGCGTCAACGCGGCGACGGAGCCGGCGTGCGGACAGGCGGGCGAGCCTCCCTGCTGCCCCGATTGCGCCACGGTGGCCGACGATCCCGCGTGCGACGAGCCGGACCACCCGCGCTGCTGCGCCGGCGACTACGACTTCACGAGCGCGGTCGGCTTCATCGAGTGTGAGGAGCGGCTCCTCTGCGCGCCGGAGCAGCCGGACAACGGCTGCGCCTCGCACGCCGACTGCGCGGCCATCGATCCGCGCTACCCCCTCTGCCTCGACGGGCTGTGCAAGCGGGTCTGCGGGGCGGACGAGGACTGCGTGCAGGTGCCGCTCCCGGGTCCGACCTGCTTCCGGGAGCTGGCCGAGTACTCGGTCCGGGCGCGCAACAGTTTCACCGTCGAGGGCCCGGGCTCGTACGGCTTCCTCCCCCAGAAGGTCAAGGCGGATCCCGAGACCGGCGAGTGCCACGAAGACCCCACGGTCTCGAACCTCCTGACGAGCCGGATCCGCGTCGGCGAGGACGAGGAGGACACGCGCTACGGCGATCGCTGGCCGCTGCCGAGCTGCCCGGCGGGGACGGACAAGCCGGACGGCGGGGCGCCCAACCCCTGCATGATCGACGTGGTGCGCCCCGCGGTGCTCCCGGAGCAGAAGCCCGAGGCCTTCTTCCACCTCCTGAGCTACGGGGCCGAGGCGCCGCAGCCGGTGCCGGCGATCCGGTACTCGAACCCGATGATGAGCTTCGTGCTCGATCTGACGAGCCTGATGGATCTCGCCGCGGTGATCCCGGGCTCCGAGGACGCGCATTGGCCGGAGGGCTGGTCCGCGTTCCGGCGCTCGCGGATCGCGTCGGGCTGGACCGAGGCCTTCGCCACCCGGCGGGGCTATACGCCCTTCGATGTCGGGGTGGTCACTTCGAGCGTCGCGCTGGTCGGCCCGACTCGGATCATAAACGCGCCTGAGCTGTCGACTGTGTTCATCGTCGATAGCTCAGGCGGCGGGGGCGGCCGGGGGACGAGGGGGCAGGTGGTCCGGGTGGCGCTCGCGGGCGGCCAGTCGAACCCTGACGTGCGTTTCCTGGTCCGCTGAGGGGCGTATCCACGGGCTCGCCCCCCGTTTGCGCGCCCATGGGAGCGCCCCTCGAGTTGCGCTACCATGAGCGCCGCGGTGCCGCAGTTCAAGATCAAGTTTGGAGGACGGACCATGTCCCTCCCGACCGGGTCTCACCTGGTCGGCCGCATGAGCGACTGCTTCTTCACCCTCGACGATGACTTGACCTCCCGGTACCACGCGCGCCTGCATGTCACCGAGCACGACCTGATGGTCGAGGACCTCGACAGCAGCAATGGGACCTTCCTCAACGGTCAGCGGCTGGCCGGCCGGGTGAAGACGCCGCTGAGCCACGGCGATAATCTGAAGATCGGCCGTGAGATGATCGCGATCATCAGCGACGGCAGCCAAGCTCCCGTCGACGACCCGATGGACAGCCTGCGCAAGACGATCGGGCCGCACGAGGAGACGCAGTTCCCGACCCTCATCAGTCAGCTGGTCCAGAAGAGCCTCAACATGGGCAAGATCAAGGAGGCCGAGCGTTACGCGCTCGCGCTGACGAACCAGCTCATGGGGGCGCACGTCTCGGTCGATCATCCGACGGCGAAGTCGTGCATCCACTGTCTGATCGCGCTGGCGCAGAAGTCGTCCTCGGGCGTGTGGCTCGACCGGGTGTTCCGGCTCCACGCGGTCCACGGTTGGCTGATGCCCGACGACATCATCGAGCAGCTCCGCGGGGCGCTCGACCGCATCACCCGGATCCCGGGGACCGGCCTCGAGGACTACGAGCGGACCCTGCGCGAGATGAGCCGCGACGGCGTCGACGTGCCGCGCGGGCTGATGTCGACGATCGCCGAATTCAGCGACGCCTACGGCGGATCCTGAGGGGCGCCTCCGCGCCGTGACGCTGTCCCTGAGGACAGCGTCGCTCAGGAGAGCATGCGCTTCTTCTTGCGGCGACGCCGGCGCGGGGCGGGCGGCTCCTCGTCCTCGACGGGCGGCGGGGCGGGCGGCTCCTCGTCGGGGAAGTCGCCGGAGAGCGGGGGGAGGCCGAGCTGCTCGCGGCGGACGTCGTCGAGCTGATAGAAGTGGGCGAGCTCCTCGAGCACGGCGTAGCGGAGCTCGTGGTCGAACTGATCCGGCGAGCGGGCGAGGCGCATCAGGTTGCGGCGGTAGATCGCAAGGCCGGTGAGCTCGGGGACGTCGTCGTCGCCGCCGCCGCCGGCGGCGAGGCCGAGGGCGGTGATCCGGGGGTCGACGCCCTCGAGGACGAGCTCGAGCGAGGGGACGTCGTGGACCAGGAGAATCAGGGCGGTACGGCGCTGCCCGAGCTCGCGGAGGGCGTCGTCGGGGCAGGTGCTGAGGATGTGGACGACCTTGCGGTGGAGCTGCGCCGGGGTGGGGAGCCACTTCGGCGTGGGGCTGCCCTGGTCGATCCGGTACACGCGGAGGGCGGCGTGGCAGGCGGCGCGGGCGTCGCCGCGGGCGTGCTCGGCCTCGCTGAGCAGGTGCCAGGCGTCGCCGTTGTTGGGGAAGCGCTCGGCCGCTGCGCGGAGGAGCGGGAGCGCCTCGTCCGGCGCGCCGAGGTCGAGCCAGAGGCGGGACATGCGGAGGATGAATTGGAGGACGCGGGAGATCTGGGCGCTCCGCTCCTCCTCGTCGAGCGGCTCACCGTCCTCGTCGCGGTCGAGCTCAGCGACGGCGTCGTCGGCGGCGTCGGCGTCGGCGTCGGCTTCGGCGACGGCTTCGGCGGCGGCGGCGACCGCGGCGGCGGCGTCGCCGGCCTCCGCGTCGGCGGCGTCGTCGGCGGGCGGGGAGGGGCGGGGTCGTCGGCCGCGTGTGTGCGCCTCGCCTCCGCGCGCGGGCGAGGGCTCGCCTGCCTGCGACATGTCCTCCGAGGCAGCTTCTCCGGCCGCCGAGTTGCGGAGGATCGCGGCGAAGAGCGGGTGCTCGCGGAGGGCGTCGAGCCGCTGGCGCGCCTCGTCGTCGCGCCCGAGCGAGACCAGGCACTCGGTCCCGAGGAGCTCGAGGTCGAGGGCGTCGATAGCGCTGACGGACTCGACGCCGAGACCGTCGTCGCAGAGCTGGAGGGCGCGGGCGGCGTCGCCGAGGTCGAAGAGCGCGACCTGAGCCGCGGCGGCGTAGGGTTCGAAGTAGTCGGGGTCGAGCTCGATCGCCTGGTCGTACCAGCGCAGGCTCTCGACCGGGTCACCCTCGGCGAGGGCGATCGCGCCGAGGAGGACGGCGGCGTCCGGGGCGTCGGGGCGGATCCGCTGCGCTTGCAGGGCCGACTGTCGCGCGGGCTCAAATTCTGCGCGGTCGAGCAGGGACCACCCTCGGTCGAGGTGGGCCGCATAACGGCTCGTCTCGCCGAAGCCGGAGTCGTCGAGGTCTTCGCCGTCGCCGATCGACATGGTGTCCTCGTATAGCATGGCACCGCCCGCCATCGCGGCGGACGGGGCCGCGCCTTCGCAGCGTGCTTGGGCCCGGGCTCGGACCCGGGTATCGTAGCTCGCATGAGCCGCGTTTCTCTCTGCTTGCGTCCGCGACGGTCATGGCGGGTGCGGGGGCGATCCCTCCTCCGCGTCGTCGTGACCCTGGCCGTGGTCGCGGCGTGCCGTGGGTCGCACGCGATCGGTTCGAGTGGGAGCGGGATCCTCGACCCCGAGAAGGTTGATCCGGCATACGCCTCGGACTGGCAGGCAGTGCGCGACGCGCAGGCCAAAGATCCCGGCGGCGCTGCCGTGGTGGCTGCGGCGGACCGCCTCCTCGCGCGCTCACCGCCCCTGGATCTGCGCCTCGGCGCGTTTCACGCGAAGGCGACTCAGGGGCTCGAGCGCGGGGATTACTCGGCGGCTCTCGCGGCGGCTCGGATGGGGCTCGAGGAAGCCGGGCGCGCGCGGCAGGCCAGCAAGCTCGGGACGACGGAGCAGGAACTGGTGGGTCTTCTCGCGCAGGTGCACGCACTCGCGGAGGCGGAGGCAGGTGACCCGCAAGCTGCGTTGCAGTCGCTCAGCGCCTTGCCCCAGGAAGCGTGGGGTCCCGAGTTCTACGCGGCGAGCGCGCGAGCAAGGGAGCGGGTCGGCGATCGTCCCGGGGCAGCGCTCGCGTGCGCCCAGTGGCGTGCGGCGGTGCGCGGTGGTCCCGAGCAGACACTGGCGCAAAATCGACTCGAGGAGGCGCTCGCCGGGCTCGATGCGGGAGCGCTGGAAGGCGCCGCGCGCAAGGCCCCGGGCACCCCTGCGGCACAATGCCTCCTGGTCCGCGCTGGCCGCGAGGCGCCCGAGGGGGCCCCGGAATGGGTCCAGGGTTGCCGCGCCGCGGCGACACCCTCCGTCACGCGGATCGCCGTGCTCTTGCCGCGGTCCGGCAAGTGGGCGGGACTGGCGGATCAACAGCTCGCGGCGGCCACGGCTGCCCTGAAGGTCCTGGGCGGAGGCGCGGCCGAACCCTCGCTCCTGTGGGGTGACGCGGGCTCGGAGGCGGCCGATGCCAAGCTCGCGGCGCAGAACCTCATCGGCGAGGGCGCCCAGGTCCTCGTCGGCCCAGTCGGGGCTGGCAACATCGATGCGGTCGCGGAGCTGGCCGCCGCAAGCGGCGGCCGAGTGCGGCTGATCGTCCCTGGGGAGGGGAGCGGGGCCGCCTATGGGGTCGCGCCGACGCTGGAGGTGCGCGCAGCCAAGCTGGCCGAGGCGGTCGGCCGCTTGCGGCGGACGACCGTGGTGATCTTCGCGCCCGAGAACAGCTACGGGAAGCGGATCGTCGCGGCACTTGAGAAGTCACTGCCGAAGAACGGCGTAACGACCTTGAAAATTATCAACTATCCGGCATCGACGACGAGCTTCGCCAAGCTGATCGATCCGGTTCGCGGCAACCTGAAAGGCGCGGCGATCATCGCCCCTGATCAGTTGGGGCGGGTCGAGTTGCTGGTCCGCCAACTCGTCCGCGACGGCGTGGTCGTCGATGCTCCCGGCAAGCCCGGCACCCCCTTGCTGACAACGGCCGAGGGCGTCGGGCCGAAGGGGCTCGGCGCGGGCCATGAAGTGCTCGAAGGGATCTACGTCGCGCCGGTCGCCTGGCAGGAGGCTGAGGAGGCCCCCTTCGCCGAGGCCTACGCGGCTCTCGAAGGCGAGGGGCCTGGCGATCAGGCGTGGCTGGTGTGGCGCGCCATGTCCCGCGCCTGGACGGGGGCGTTGGGGCCCCCTCCTCAGGCGGCGCTGCTCAGGGTAGAAAGCGGGCGACTTGCCCCCGCCGAAGCGCCCAACTCGCTCACCCCCGCGGAGCGCACCAAGGCCCGCGGAGTACCTCGTCCCGGGTGAGCGCGCGGTCGTCGAGCTCCTGCGAGCGGATCCGCGGCGGGTGCGGCGCCTCCTCGTGTTGGAGGGGCGCTGCGCGGAGATCGTCGCCCTCGCGGCGGCGCGCGGCGTGATCGCGGATGTGTGTACACGCGACGCGCTGGCCGCGGTGATCTCCCCGGAGATGGCGCGCGGCGTCGTCGCGGTGGCGACCCCTCCGCGCACGTGGGAGCTGCAAGATCTGCTACGGTCGCGCGCGCCCGAGGGGCGGACGCTGCTCGTCGCGCTCGATGGCGTTCAAGATCCGCACAACCTCGGGGCGATCTTGCGGAGCGCCGAGTTCTTCGGGGCGCGCGGCGTCTTTTGGGCCCGCGACCGCTCGGCTGCGGTCTCCCCCGCGGCCGTGCGCGCATCGGCGGGAGCCAGCGAACGGGTTTCGCTCTGCACCGTGACGAACCTCGCCCGCGCCCTGGCAGAGGCCAAGGAGGCGGGCTATTGGACGATCGGGACCCTCGCAGAGGGGGGCGCGGACCTGCGCCAGGTGGTCGCGGAGGGCCTCCCCGATGCGCTCGTGGTGGTACTCGGGAGCGAGGGGAGCGGCCTGCGCCGGTTGACCCGTGAATCCTGTGATTTTCTGGTGACGATCGCGGGCGCGGGCGGCGTGGCCTCGCTCAACGTCTCGGCCGCGGCCGCGGTCACGCTGGCTGCGCTCGCGGGGGCCGATAGGACCTAGCGGTCGCGGCAATTCTTCGCCACCCTATGACAGCCTTCGCAAGCCCTTCGCCCAGCGACGCCGCGCACGCGGCGCCGCTCACTGAGGCATGCCATGTCCGAACTCCGCTCCGTCCTGTTCCAGTACCTGACCACTCCGTCCGATCCGACGCGGCGCAGTGAGCTCGCCTCGGCGCTCGCCACGGTCGACACCGCGGCGGCGCGCGCCGAGGCGAAGCAGGACCCCGGCTCGGCCGAGGCCGCAGCCAAGGTGGTCGGCCGGATGATCCTCGACGGAGCGACGTCGGATGAGGTCGTCGACGCCGCGAAGGTCGCGGCGCAGCGAGCCCCGCGCGAGAACGCGGGCAACGACGTCGCGCTGCTGGCGGGCGTGGTGGTGTGGCGGCTCTCGGGGCAGTCGAGCCAGGCGGAGCCCTACTTCCGCCGCGTGCGGCGGCTCGAGCCGGCGAACCCCGAGGTGTTGGCGTTCTACCGCTCGATGTTCGCGAGCGAGGCCGACGCGAGCCAGTTGATGCAGGTGCTGCTGCAGGCGCGGCGCGGTTTGAAGAAGGAAGAGATCGACCAGCGCTTCGCGCTCGCGCACGAGATGGCGGACCTCGCCGAGAAGAAGCTCGGCAGCGTCGACCGTGCGATCGAGGTGTGGCGCTCGGCGCTCCGCGAGGACGGCTACGACAAGCGCGCGGCCAAGGCGCTCGAGCGGCTCTACCGCGAGGGCCAGAAGTGGACCGCGCTGGTCGAGCTGCTCAAGGAGGAGTTCGACCGCGTCCCGGACAAGCCCGAGACCCGCGAGGAGCGGATCACCCGCCTGCTCGAGATCGCGGAGATGTACCGCGACCAGCTCCGCCTCGACGCGATGGCGCTCGCGACCTTGCAGCGGATCCTCGACATCAACCCGCGCCACGCCGGGACGATCAAGGCGCTCGCCGACACCTACGGCGCGTCGGGCCGGTGGAACGATCTGCTCACGGTGTACGGCCGGCTGCTCGACGCGGCCCGCGCCGACAAGGACGTCCCGCGCCAGGCCGACATGCTGCGGCGCATCTCGTCGATCTGGGTCGACCGCCTGGACAACGCGGTCAAGGGCATGGAGCCGCTGGCCGAGGCGCTCCGGCTCGTGCCGGGTGACAAGGAGTCGCGCGAGGCGATGGCCCGCATTCACGAGCACCGCCGCGACTGGCGGGCGCTGATCGACCTCCGCAAGGAGGAGCTCGCCACCGCGACGGGGGACCGGGCGAGGGACCTGCGGATCGAGCTCGCCCGGATCGCCGAGGAGAAGATCGGCGACCGCGCCGAGGCGATCGCCGGCTGGCGCGAGGTGCTCGCGCAGCACGGCGACGTCGAGGAGGCCTACGTC
>CAZMML010000123.1:0-3505 GCA_964567335.1 uncultured Nannocystis sp.
GGCGCTGCGGCCCTTGCTCGAGCGGGCGCTGCGGGCGCCGCGGGTGCTGCACCAGCGCAAGCCGCCGCCGCCGCCGCCGCCGCCGCCGCCCGCGCCGACGATCGACCCGGCGGCCTACGCCGACGATCCGGTGGCGCTCGCGCTGGCCCTCCACGCGCTGTGGACGCACGAGCCGCAGCTCGCAGGGCGGCTGACCATCGCCCGGCTCCACGAGCTCTGCAGCGCGTGGGATCTGGCGTGGCGGCCGGCGACGCGGCGCCTGGCGGAGCGCTCGCTCGCGCTGGGCTCGCAGGTGAAGGGCGAGGAGGCGCTCGAGGCGGCGCGGCAGGTCGTCGGGACGGATCTCGCGGCGCTCGCCCGGCGGGCGGGGCTGCCCCTGACCGCGCTCTCGGGGGCGGGCGAGACGGCGGCCGCGGCGGCGCTCCGCATGCGGGCCGCCCTCCTCGGCGACGTCGAGGAGACGTCGGAGGAGCTGCGCCAGCGGACCAAGGCCGACCGCCGCCTGCCGGCCGCGGAGGAGCTGCGCGCGTGGAACCAGGTCCGACGCCTCTATGAGGAAGCGGCGCTGCTCGGGGGGATGGAGCTGCGTCACCTGCTCTTCCCCGCGGTCCACCGCGACGTCTGCAACTACGCGGTCTGGCTGTGGAACGATCGCAAGGAGTACGGGATCTCGGGGCCGATCTTCAAGTGGCTGCTCGCGGAGGCGGAGGCGGTCGGCGACCAAGAGGCGATCGAGCTGCAGCGGAAGAACGTCGGCGTGAAGAAGTAGCGCCCGCGATCTTCTAGACATGTCGGAATGGTCATGTGAAAGAGGACCGCGCCTCCGCGGGGTGCGCCTGCGCGCCGCCGCTGGAGCCCGCGCACCTCCCTGCTCGCGCGCGCCCTCGCGAAGGCGTTGTCGCCGGGCGGCGCCCGGGGCTACAGTCATGCCGGTGCAGGCGCGCGGGGCGAGCGAGATCGGGGCGCTGGATAAGACGCTCGCGGCGCCGGTCGAGGCTCCGCCGGGGATCTTGAGCGGCTCGGCTGATCCGACCCTGCTCGGCGGCGAGGCGGCCCGCGGCACCGAGGTCGCGGTCGGCGAGGAGGTCTCGCGCTACCGGATCACCGGGAGGATCGGCGCCGGGGGCATGGGCGTGGTGTACCGCGCCTACGACCCACAGCTCGACCGCGAGGTCGCGCTCAAGCTGCTCCTCGCGGACGGGGGCGACGGGACGCTGGGGCGCGCGCGGATGCTGCGCGAGGCGAAGACGGCGGCGAAGATCCGGCACCCAAACGTGGTGACGGTGTACGACGCCGGTCAGGCCGGCGGGCGCGTGTACATCGCCATGGAGCTGATCGACGGGGTGACGCTGAAGACGTGGCTCCGGCGCCCCGGGCGCGCGTGGAAGGACGTCCTCCGGGTGATGTTGTCCGCGGGCGAGGGGCTGGCGGCGGCGCACGAGGTCGGCCTGGTCCACCGCGACTTCAAGCCGGACAACGTGTTGATCGGCCCCGACGGGCGCGCGCACGTGCTCGACTTCGGGCTCGCGCGGCCCTCGCACGAGGCGGAGCCCAACGCCGCGACGCCGGGGACGGCGCCGACGATCCCGCGCGACGCGATGCTGCAGACGCTGACCCAAACCGGGCTGACGATCGGCACGCCGGCGTACATGGCGCCCGAGCAGCACCTCGCGCGGCCGACCTCGCCGCGCTCGGACCAGTTCTCGTTCTGCGTGGCGACCTATGAGGCGCTCTACGGCCAGCGGCCCTTCGTCGGCGAGAGCTACGCCGAGCTCTCGCTCGCGGTGATCGAGGGCCGCGCGACGCCGCCGCCGCGCCGCTCGCAGGTCCCGCCGCAGGTGTGGCAGGCGCTGCGCCGCGGGCTCTCGACGGATCCGGAGGCGCGCTACCCGGAGCTGCGGCAGCTCCTCGACGCGCTCGAGGCGGTGCTACGCCCGTCCCCGCTGCGACCGCGGGCCCTGATCGTGGCGGCGGTGCTGCCGGCGGTCGCCGTCGGGGTGACGATGGCGCTGCACGATCCGGAGCCCGACGAGGTGCGGCCGGTGCTCGAGGCGTCGCGCGAGCCGAGGGAGTTGGGGGAGGCGCCGGAGGATCCGCGTCGCCACGTCGAGCCGGGCCGCCGCGAGCCGCCGCCCCCCGCGGACCCGGAGGTCCCGGAGGTCCCGCTGACGACCTCGTCGCTCGACGCGGCGGCGCTGCGCGATCTGCTCGCCGGGCTCGTGCCGGAGAAGGCGGCGCGGATCGAGGCGCGCGCGGAGGGGCTCGCCCTGGTCGGGCCGGAGGCGCGCCGCTGGAAGGTCGCGCTCGATCCGGCGATCCTGCAGATCGCGTCGCCCGGCGGGCTGCAGCTCTTCGCCGGGATGGAGATGCCCGACGGGCGCGACTGGTCGGGCTTCGCCGTCGGGGCGGAGGTCTTCGACGCGCGCGTGGCGGCGATCGAGAAGACCGACGGGGTCGACGAGGTCCTCCGCTCGAAGCCCCTCGGGGTGGTGCTCGTGCGCGGGCCGCTGAAGGCGCAGGAGGCGATCGCTCGCCTCTTGCGACGCGCCGCCGCGCCGGATCCGCCGGCGAACCAGACCTGGTGTTGGGTCAACGGCGCCCAGACGGGCTGCAAGAGCAGCATGCAGGCGTGCGAGGTCGACGCGATCCCGGTGATCGGCGACGAGGCCGAGGTGGCGGAGCTGGCGGCGGAGCAGGCGCAGGCGAAGGAGAACCCGTCCTACCGCGAGAAGCGCCGCCCCAAGAAGTACTGCCATGCGGTGGCGAAGCCCTAGCGCCCGCGCTTCGCTGGCGGCGCTGCTCACCCTGGGGTGCGCGGGTCGAGGGCGGCCGGTCGAGGTCCAGATGGGTCAGGAGGTCGTGCGCGGCGCGACCGATGGCGCGTGCGAGGAGCAGCTCGTGGTGGTCGAAGACGGGCTCGCCCGGCTCGCCGACCCCTACCTGTGGGAGGAGATCAGCAAGCTCGCGCGTCTACACGCGCTCGGCCGCCGCGGGCCGGATGACCTCGATGATCTGTGCTCGCGCGGGACGAGGGACGCGCTCGTCGCGGTCGCGGTGCGCTGGGCAGAGCAGGGCGCCGAGGGCGGCGGGGCCCGCAGTCACGCGCTGGCGAAGCAGGCCTTCGACGCCCTGAAGAAGGGCTTCCCGACGGCGGCCGACGCCCCGCGTGTGCGCCTCGCGCTGGGCAAGCTCGAGTGGGCGCGGGCGGAGCGGACGTCGGTCGAGGTCGGGGAGCGGACGCTCGCGGACGACGGCTACCGGACGGCGCGCGAGCACCTGCAGGTCGCGCTCGCCGGCGAGCTCTCCGCCGAGGAGCGGGCGCTCGCGGCGCGGCTGAACCTCGAGGCGACGCGGCGGATCTACGACGACGCGCCGCCCGGGTGGGATATGGCGAAAGAGACATGTATCCCGGACGGGGGGGGGGGCGGCCCCGGGCGGCCGACGCCCCCCCCCCCCCCCACCCGGGGCGGCAGCGAGGGGCGCGCGGCCGGCGAGGCCGAACACA
>CAZMML010000123.1:3515-8120 GCA_964567335.1 uncultured Nannocystis sp.
GCGCCCGTCGAGACCGGGGTCGACCGCGAGTGGCTCGCGGCCTGCGAGGCCTACCTCGCGGTGCCGGCGCTGCTCGAGGGGCCAGACGGGGCGCGCGTGGCGACCCTGCGGGCGGTGCTGCTGATGCGGCTGCGCCGGTGGGAGGAGGCCGAGGCGGCGCTGCGGGGGCTCGCCACGCAGGGCGTTCCGGAGGCGCGCCGGCTGTTGCTCGGCGTGCTCCTCGCTCGCTGGATGGAGGGCGAGGGGGCGGCGGCGCAGGCGGGGCGGCGGGCGCTGATCGAGGCGGCCAACGAGATCGGCGCGGACGCGGGCGGGGCCGGCGCGCTGGCGACCTCGCTGCGGCGCGGGGCGTTGTGGGCGGAGGCGGCGGACGCGGAGGCGGCCGGGGAGCAGGAGCGCTGCGGGGCGGCCTTCGCGGCGCTCCACGAGGAGCTCGCGGCGGAGGCGGCCGCGGCGGCGGCGGCGGCGGACGGCGCGGGTCGCTGCTTCCAGGCCGCGGGGGACACCGCGCAGGCGATCGCGTGGTTGTCGCGGCTGGCGGACCAACACCGCGGGGACCCGCGCGCGAGCGAGGCGACGCTCCGCCTGGCCCGGCTACACGCGCGGATCCTCGACGACGGGCCGGCCCTCGCCCGCTACCTCGACTTCCTCGCGCGCGCGCCGAAGGGGGTCCGGACGGTGGCCGAGGCCCGCGGCGAGGCGCTGCGTCTGGCGATCCGGGTCGAGAACCTGCCGGAGGCGCAGCTCGAGGGGCTCGTCCGCGACGCGCCGGCGGCCGAGCGGCGGGCGATCGCGGCGGCGATCCGCTTCCGTTCGGCGTTGCGGCCCGGGGCCGGACTGGCGGCGGCGCTCGGCTACATCGAGCGCTTCGGCAAGGACGGCGGGCCGCAGCGGCTGGTGATCGCGCACGCGCAGGCGGCCTCGCTCCTGATGCAGGCGTCGTGCCCCGTCGACGACGCGTCCGGGGTGTGCGCGCAGGTCGGTCGCGACAAGATGATCGGCCGGATCGTGCCGCGCGACCCGAAGCTCCTCGCGCAGGCGCGCGAGCACCTGGCGCAGGTGAACGCGACGCTCCCGGCCGCGCTGGACGCGGGTCGCGAGCAGCTCGAGGCGGCGCTGCGGATCAAGGCCGAGGAGGTGCGCGAGGCCGGTCGCCTGGCGAAGCTGCTGCAGGGGGATCTCGACGCGGAGCTGGTGCTGGCGACGCGACCGCCCGCGAGCCTCGACCCAGCTCGCTCGCGCGTGTGGCTGACGATCCGCAGCCGCGAGGTCGAGCGCATGAGCAAGGTGTACGAGGCGGCCGGGGCCGAGAGCCGCGACGCGGCGGCGGCGGTCGTCGAGGCGCGCAAGGCCCTGGTCTACGAGTCCGATCTGGCGCAGCTCGAGGGCGTCGCGGCGGCGGTCGCGGCCGCCGGCGACGCGCAGCTCGCCGCCGAGATGCAGGCCCTGGCGGCGGAGCGGCGCGAGGCCGTGTTCGTCGCCTATACGCGCTGCGTCGAGCTGGTGGCCGGTTGGGGCCTCGACCCGAGCGGGCAGGGCGCGGGCTGCCGCGCGGGGCTCGGGCGTCTGGTCGGTCGCTACGTCGAGCCGCTCGAGTACGTGCCCGACGCGCGCGGCCGCGTGGTGGTGCGCTGAGCCCGGGCGCGCCACTCGGCGAGCGCGCGGGCCTCCTTCTCGGGGGTGATCGTGAAGCCCGGCGCGGCGCGGCGCTCGGCCGGGACCTCGCGCCACCACGCGAGCGTGTCGCGGAGGGTCTGCGCGAGCGGTCGGTGCGCGAGCCCGGCGGCGAGCGCCCGGTCGATCCGCGCGGAGGTGTGGCCGAGGTCGTTGCCGCGGAGCATGACCCAGGGGATCTGGTCGGTGATCTCGTGGGCGGCGAGGAAGTCGTAGTCGTCGACCCACACCAGGCTGGCTTCGGGGCGCAGGGTCTCGCGCGCCTGCTCGAGGAAGCCGGCGATCGTCAGCGGCTCGCGCGGGCCGGCGACGTTGAAGGTGCCGCCCCGGTCGGCCTCGATCAGCGCGACCATGAAGTCGGCGAGGTCGCGGACGTCCACGAACTGCACGGGATCCTCGCGCCGGCCAGGGGCGAGGACCTCACCGCCGCGATCGAGGCGCTGCGGCCAGTAGGCGAAGCGATCGGTGGTGTCGCCCGGGCCGACGATGTAGCTCGGGCGGACGACGGTGGCGCGCGCGCCGAAGACCTGCCGGACCTCGCGCTCGCTCTGGGCCTTGGCGACCCCGTAGGCGGCGGAGCCGTCCTCCGGGTCGCGCAGCTCGAGGTCGACGGGGGTCTCCTCGTCGGCGCCGGGCTTCAAGTAGGGGTAGTAGACGCCGGTCGAGGAGGTGAAGAGGTAGCGCCCCGCGGCGCTCCCCAGCAGCTCGGCCGTGCGACGGACGCGCTCGGGCTTGGTCGCGGAGTTGTCGACGACGGCGTCCCAGCGCCCGCCGACGAGGCTGTCGAGCGAGCCGTCGCGGTCGCCGATCAGGTGCTTCACCTCGGGGGGGAGGTCGGCCTGGCGCTTGCCACGGGTGAAGATCGTGACGCGATGGCCGCGCGCGAGGGCGCGACGGACGAGGTGAGGCCCGATGAAGCCGGTCCCGCCGAGGATCAAGAGCTCGCGCGCGGCCGGCCGCGCCTCGTCGGGCGGCGCGGAGGAGGTCGCTCCGCGCGGGGCGCAGGCGAGTGCGCCGAGGCCGAGGGTGCCGGTGAGGAAGGTGCGCCGGGTGGTCACGGCGCGAGCCTACGCGGGGGAGGGGCGGCGGCGCCACGCGGGTGCAGCGAGCGGGTTCACGTCGGCGGGGGGGGACCCTCCGCGGCGAGCGGGGTCGCGGCGAGCTCGGCGAGGGCGTCGCGCTCGCCGTGGTGCAGCTCGCCGCCCGGCGCGAGGGCGGCGTGGATCGCGAGGGCGAGCAGCAGCGCCATGACGTCGGCCTGCGGGCGATCCGCGGGCCGGCTGACGAGGTCGAGGTCGCAGGACGCGCCCAGGAGCTTGACCTTGTCGGCGGGGGCGACCACGGCGATCGCGGCGAGGGTCGCGGCGAGGTCCCGCTTGCACACCTTCGACCAGTCGAGGCGCAGCCGCGGATCCGTGAGCTCGGCGGCGATCACGACGCCGCGCTGGCGCGGGTCGAGCGAGGGGATCGCGTCGAGGGCGGCGAGCAGGCGAGGGTCGAGGCGGCCGACCTCGAGCTCGGCGAGGCCGCGCGCCGCGATCATCGGGCGGAGCGAGGGATCGACGAGTCGGATCGCTTCGGCGACCTTGGCGGCGGCGATGACGTCGAGGGGCGGGAGGCCGGGGGTCGCGGGCGCGGGCGCGGGTGCGGGTGCATGCGCGGGCGCAGGTGCGGGCGCGCCCGCGCCGGTGCAGCCGGCGAGCGCGAGCACGAGGGGCCAGGCGCGGCGCCTCGTGCTCGAGAGGTAGCGAGGACGCATGAGAGCGAGACGATGACCGGGCCCGCGAGCCCCGTCAACCCGGGGCGGTGCTCCGGCGTCCGCGTGCGGCGTGTGGTAGCCTCGGCCCGCCGACATGGACGCGGAGAAGAAGCGCTACGTGTACAACAAGATGGCGGGTGCGCTGCAGGAGGCGGCGGCGCCGCCGGTCGCGCTTCGCCGGGCGTCCGTGCCGACCTTCGCGCAGTCGCTGTCGAGCGCGCCGAACGTGCACGCGAACGCGTTTGGCAGCGACGACGGGGGGCCGCCGCCGCAGCAGCAGATGCAGCAGATGCAGCAGCAGATGAGCGAGGCGCCCGAGCTGCGGATGCGCGCCCGCGGGCCGGTCCGCCGGGACGAGGGCCGGGCAGGCCCGACCGACGACGGGCGCGACACGACGAGGGCGATGAGGAGGCCCGGGATGTTCTCTTACACGATCGAAGACGGCGAGCACGTGCTGCTGACCCGGCGCGACGGGACGATGGAGGTCCTGGTGGGGCCGCGGCGGGTCGGGACGTGGGGGCGGACCTTCCGGCGGATGGAGCACTACGTGGCGCACCCGGGCGAGTTCCTGGTGGTGCGCTACCGCGACGGCAAGCAGGAGCACCTGATCGGGCCGGCGCACATCTGGCTTGACCCGCGGAAGCACCTGTCGGCGACGCGCGAGGAGGGGCTGCAGCTCGCCGACAAGGAGGCGGTGGTGATCTACGAGCGCGACGCGGCGGGGGAGGTCAAGCGGCGGATCCTCCAGGGCCCGGCGGTGTTCGTGCCGCAGCCCGGCGAGTGGCTGCACACCTTCTCGTGGCACGGCTCGACCGGCGCCGGCTACCGCAAGGTCCCGAACGCGCTGGTGTTCCAGAAGCTGTGGCTGATGCCGGACCAGATGTACCACGACGTCGAGGACGTCCGGACCGCCGACGACGCGGTGATCACGGTGCGCCTCATGATCTTCTTCGAGCTGGTCGACATCGAGACGATGCTGGCGACCACGCACGACCCGATCGGCGACTTCGTCAACGCGGCGACCAGCGACGTCGTCGACTTCCTCGGCCGCCACGACCTCGCGTCGTTCAAGGTCCACACCGAGCAGCGCGGCGACCTCGCGACCTACCGCCAGCTCGTCGGCCGCGCGGCGCAGTGCGGCTACCGGATCGGCAAGGTCGTGTACCGCGGCG
>CAZMML010000124.1:0-8114 GCA_964567335.1 uncultured Nannocystis sp.
GGCGGGTAGTCTCTGCCGACGGCGCGCTCATGCGTGCGGCGGAGGATGACCGAAGGGGTCGGGGTCGACAAGGCGGTACCACCGTCGAGGTGCTCGAGCTCGAGCGCCGACGCGAGGCCGCGAGAGGCGGGCGCGCCGCGCGGGCGGGTCGTCGGGCGAGCTCCGCGCGTGGGCGCGGTGACCTGTCACGCCGAGGTGTCCTCCTTCATCCGCAGCCCGTGGTGCGGACCTCGGCAGCGCGCCCAAAATTTTCGCGACGGTCGATCCAGGATGTGTGTGACGGTCTCCCGGGCCGGAAGGAGAGCTCATCCATGAACGAGACCAAGATCATCACAGTCGTGGGCGCGACGGGGAAGCAGGGCGGCGGCGTCGCCAGGGCGATCGCTGCCGCCCCCGAGTCGGGTTTTCGCGCGCGGGCGCTGACCCGCAGGGTCGACTCGGACCAGGCTCGGGCGCTCGCATCCCTCGGGATCGAGGTGGTCCACGGCGATCTCGACCAGCCCGAGACCCTGACGCGCGCCTTCGAGGGCACGCACGGGGTCTTCGGGGTGACCAACTTCTGGGAGCACTTCTCGCCCGAGCGGGAGCTGCGCCAGGCGACCGCGATCGCCGAGGCCGCCGGTCGAGCCGGGGTCGCGCACGTGGTGTGGTCGACCCTCGAGGACACGCGTCGATGGATCCCCCTGGGCGACGCGCGGATGCCGACCCTCATGGGGCGCTACAAGGTCCCTCACTTCGACGCGAAGGGCGAGGCCGACGCGGTGTTCACGGCCGTCGGCGTGCCGACGACGTTCATGCTGACCTCGTTCTTCTGGGACAACTTCATCGGGATCGGCATGGGGCCTCGGCGCGGCGACGACGGGGAGCTGGTCCTCGTCCTGCCGATGGGCGACGCTCGCCTCCCTGGGATCGCCGTCGAGGACATCGGCCGCTGCGCCTTCGGGATCTTCCGCGGCGGCTCGCGCTGGCTCGGCGCGCGGGTCGGTGTCTGCGGCGCCCAGCCGACCGGCGCAGAGATGGCGGCGGCGATGAGCGAGGCGCTGGGCCGACAGGTCCGCTACCAGGCGGTGCCGCCGGCGGTCTACCGCGGCTTCGGGTTCCCGGGGGCCGACGATCTCGGGAACATGTTCCAGTTCAAGCTCGAGTTCAACGCCGACTTCTGCGCCGCGCGCAGCGTCGAGATCTCGCGGACGCTCAATCCTCAGCTCCAGGACTTCCCGGCGTGGCTCGCGGCCAACGCGTCGCGCATCCCGATCCCTGGGTGAGCTCCTACCCGACGGCGCGAGGCGGGGTCAGTCGTCGAGGGGCTCGAGCTCGAGAGCGCTGACGCCGAGCCGCAAGAGGCGGGTGCCGGGGCGGCGTTCGATGAGGGACGCCGCGTCGACGACCCCGGCGCGGGCGAGCTGCGTGCGGGCGCGGTGGATCGTCACGCCGAGGTGGTCCTCCTTCATCCGCAGCATCGTCAGGAGGTCGTCCTGACGCAGCCAGCCCTGCTCGGACTCCGGCACGCCGGCGCGCTGATCGGCGAGCCGTCGGCGCGCCAGGAGGAGGAGAGGGTAGTGGGTGACGCGGGCCTGCAGGTCGATCCGGCGCTCGCCGGCCCACGCGACCAGCTCGATGTACTCCTCGTCGCGGCGGTAGGAGAAGCGCAGACGCAGGCGCGAGACCAGCGCGAGGTCGAGCGCGGCGTCCCAGGTGCCGGTGGTGGCCGAGGGCGCGTGGATCCGCCAGGGCCCGCCGGCCTCGACGATCTCGCGGTCCGCGACCGGACCGGTCGCTCCGTCCCGCTCGAGCTGCCAGCGGCCCTCGCCCTGCGGGTAGATCGCGACGAGCGGCGCGTCGGGGTGCGGGAGGACCAGGTAGCCGCCCTCGGCGAAGCGGCGCTCGCCGCCGACGAGGGCGACCGCCAGAAGGCGCGGCGGCGCGGCGTCGACGAGCAGCCAGGGCGGGGACTCGCGGCCGAATTGCAGCCTGGCTCCGGCCGCGAGCGCGACGCGGGCGCCAGGCCCGACGCGCGCGTCGCCGACAAAGGTGCCGTTGCGGCTGCCGAGGTCGCGCACCTCCCAGTGCGTCGCGGACCACTGCAACACCGCGTGTTCGCTCGAGACGTCGCGTCCGCTGAGGACCAGGTCGCAGCCGCGCGAGCGGCCGATCAGGCAGCGGTCGGGGGCCTCGAAGTCAGCTCCGGGGCCGCGCAGGAGCGCCATCAGCGGGGCTCCTGCGTCACGACGCGGCCGTCGGCTCCGGCGTGCACGCGTGGATGGTGGGACGCAGGCCGGGCGCGGCAAGGCCCCGCAAGCGCGGATGGCCTGCGCTGGACGCGAGCGAGATAGGCAGCGACGCGCTTGGGCATGGTGAGGCGGCGGGCTCAGTAGTAGGTCGGGAAGAGCTCCGTCGGCTCTCTGGCGCACACCCACGGCACGCGCGTACACACGCCCTCCGCGCAGAGGAGGTCGTCGAGGCAGAGGCCGCTGCAGGTTTCGCCCTCGCCGGGCTGCGCCTCACACACGCCGGCCACGCAGAGCAGCCCGGCGGCGCAGGCGCGCGAGCAGGGCGCGCCGCTGCCGGGCGCGGCGCGACAGGTCGCCATCGTCGGCTCGCAGTCGAGGCCGGCCGCGCAGGGGGCCCCGCCTGCACAGCTCGCGCCCTCGGCGGCGGGCACCTGGCACTGGGCCTCGGGCGTGCTGGATCCGCACGCGAGCCCGTCCTCGCAGGGGAACGACGAGGACGTGTCAGGGGTCTGGAAGCTGCAGGTCTCCCCGACGCCGCGCGCCTGCCGGAGCGGCGCGCAGACGCCGGCGTCGCACTTGAGCGAGCCCGCGCACTCGCTGAACTCGACCCCGGGCATGAAGGGAGCCGCGGCGCACGGCTCGCCGAGCCCCCGGTCGCCGAGCACCGGCACGCAGTCGGGACCGGGCAGCTGCTCCCAGACCGCCGAGACGAACGAGGCGCACTCGGCCCGCTCGATGACCGCGCGGATCCGGGAGTTCAGGCAGGCGGCGTCGAAGGTGAGGTCGTGGTCGCGGGCGAAGGTCCGGAGCGCGTCCTCGCGGACCGCGAACTCCTCGCGGCACGTCGAGCCGTCCTCGGCGCAGCCGCACGCCTCGGCGTGAGCGCAGAAGATCTCGGTCGCGTTGGGCTCCTCGTCGCCACACGACAGCGCACCGGCGACGAGGAGGACGAGGGTCGGGTTCCGCGGGCCCATCGCCGGATGGTAGCAAGCGCCGGGCTCCGGCAGGGGCGCGGAGAGGCGCCGGGGCGCGGGCGCGGGTCAGCCCGGGCGGCGGCGGGCGTCGGCCTCGAAGATCTTCTCGAGGTCCTCGGCGAAGCGCTTGCTGGCGGCGATCATCGCGGCCTCGTCGTGGCGGACGGCGAACTGCTCACGGAGGACGCGCTCGTCGTGGTCGCGGAAGGTGCGGGCGTACTCGCGGGCGTCGCTCGGGGGGACGCCGACGACCTCGAGCGCGCGGCGGGCGGCGTCGAGGCTGGAGAGGTAGCACTCGCGGACGATCGTGCGGACGCCGAGGGCCATGGCGCGGTGGGCGTGGGCGCGGTTGCGGACGCGGGCGATGATCTCGAGGCCGGGGAAGTGGTGGCGCGCGGCCTCGATCGTGCGCAGCGAGGCCTCGACGTCGTCGATCGCGACGACGAGGAGGCGCGCCTTCTCGGCGCCGGCGGCGCGCAGGAGGTCGACGCGGGCGGCGTCGCCGTAGTAGATCTTGTTGCCGTAGCGGCGCACGAAGTCGACCTGGCCGGTGTCGATCTCGAGGGCGGTGAAGGGGATCTTCACCATCCGCAGGAGGCGGCCGACGATCTGGCCGAAGCGGCCGAAGCCGGCGATCAGGACCGGGTTCTCCTCCTCGACCGCGTCGAAGGGGCGCGGGCTCGCGGGGGCGCGGGCGAGGCGGTCGCGGGCGATGAAGAGCAGCGGCGTGGCGATCATCGAGAGGGTGACGGCGACCACGAGCAGGTCGACCTGCGCTGCTGGGAGGAGCCCGGCGGCGCCGGCGAGGCCGAAGAGGACGAAGGCGAACTCGCCGCCCTGGGACAGCGCGATCGCCAGATCGAGGGATGACCCGAAGGACATCCGAGTCATCCGCCCGACCACGAGCAGCGCGGCGGCCTTGACCGCGACCAGGCCGGCGACGACGCCGAGCACCGCGAGGGGCCGGGAGGCGACCAGCCCGAGGTCGGCGGACATGCCGACGGCGACGAAGAAGAGGCCGAGCAGGAGCCCCTTGAAGGGCTCGATGTTGGCCTCGAGCTCGTGGCGATACTCGCTGTCGGCGAGCAGCACGCCGGCGAGGAAGGCGCCGAGCGCGGCGGAGAGGTGGACCTGCTCCATCAGCAAGGCGGTGCCGATGACGACCAGCAGGGCCCACGCGGACGAGAGATCGTGGCTGCGGGTGGAGAGGACGTAGCGGAAGAGCGGGCGCAGGAGGACGCGGCCGGCGAGCACGAGGCCGGCGATCACGGCGGCGGCGATCCCGAGCGAGGCCCAGGGCCCGGCGTCGGGCGCGGGCGCGCCCGCGGCGGGGGCGAGCAGGGGGATCGCCGCCAGGGCCGGGATCGCGGCGAGGTCCTGGAAGAGGAGGATCCCGAAGGACGCGCGCCCGTGAGGCGCGGTCAGCTCGAGGCGCTCGCCGAGGACCTGCAGCACGAACGCGGTCGACGAGAGCGAGAGCGCGAAGCCGACGACCAGCGCGGCGACGGGCGCGAGCCCGAGGAGCCAGGCGAGCGGGGCGATCGCGGCGGTGGTGAGGGCGACCTGCAGGCCGCCGCCGCCGAACACCGCGGCCCGCATCTGCCACAGGCGCCGCGGCTCGAGCTCGAGGCCGATGACGAAGAGGAGCAGGACGACCCCGAACTCGGCGACGTGCAGGGTGCCCTCGACCTGCTGGACGAGGCCGAGGCCGGCGGGGCCGATCGCGGCGCCGGCGGCGAGGTAGCCGAGGACCGAGCCGAGCCCGAGCCGCTTGAAGAGCGGCACGGCGACGACCGCCGCGGCGAGGAAGACCGCAGCCTGCGAGAGCTCCATCGCCTAGGCCATCACCGGCAGGCGGGTGACGCGCTCGGGCGGGCGCGGCATCGCCGCGAGCTCGGGGCGAGGGGCGGCGCAGGCGCGGCCGCGCAGGCCGAGCTGCGCGATCATCTCGAGGTCGTCCTGGACCGAGCGGTTGGGGGTGGTGAGGAAGTCGCCGATCATCATCCCGGAGGCGCCGGCCGCGAAGATCAGCGGCTGGAGCTGACCGAGGTGGTGGCGCCCGGCGGCGATGAAGATGTTGGGCCGCGGCAGCGCGAGGCGGAAGCAGGCGATCACGCGCAGGATCTCGAGCGGGGGGAGCGGGGCGGCGCCCTCGAGGCGGGTGCCCTCGATGCTGACGAGGAAGTTGAGCGGGACCTCGTCGACGTCGAGGCGGCGCAGCTCGAGCGCGAGCTCGGCGCGGTCCTCGGCGGCCTCGCCCATGCCGAAGATCCCGCCGACGCAGGTGCGCAGGCCGAGCTCCTGGGCGGCGCGGATCGTGGCGACGCGCTCGTCGTAGGTGTGGGTGGTGACGATCTTGGAGAAGTAGCGGCGGCCGGTCTCGAGGTTGTGGTTCAGCTCGGTCATGCCGGCGTCGCGGAGGCGCCGGAGGGCGTCCTTGCTGAGGATCCCGAGCGAGGCGTGGGCCTCGGTGTGGCCGGCGGCGCGGACCGCGGCGACGCCCGCGACCATGTGCTGCAGCGCCTTGCTGTCGTCCTCGTAGCCGCGGGTCGCGGTGACGAGGCCGAGCGCGCTGGCCCCCTGACCGGCCGCGACCGCGCTGGCGCGGACCATCTCGTCGTGGCGGAGGAAGCGTTCGGGCCTTACGTGGGTGTCGAAGTGCTTGGACTGGGCACAGAAGCCGCAGTCCTCGGGGCAGCCGCCCATCTTGGCGTTGACGATCGAGCAGAGGTGGACCTCGTCGCCGAAGCGGGCGCGGCGGAGGCGGTCGGCGGCGGCCATGAGGTCGGCGAGCTCGCCCGCGCCGGACAGGAAGCGGACGAGGGCGCGCTCGTCGAGCGCCGCGGCGTCGCCCGCGAGGATCCGGTCGGCGATCGCGTGGGGGGCGGGGAGGTCGGCGCGCGCGTCGGGGCTCGGCATCGGCGCGAGGTATACCCCGGGGCGCCGCGACGCCGCACCTCGCACGGGGCGGGCGGGCCTCCGTGAGCTTGAGCGCGCACCCCCATGCACGCGCCGCGCGCCTTCTCACCCGCGCCCCCCCGGTGTTACCCTCGCCGCGGCCTTGAGGGCCCCGCCATGACGAACTCCACCCCTGATCCGGCCGAGGCCTACGAGGCCCTGCTGCGCGCCGACTTCGCCGGGCAAGAGCGCGACGCGGTGCTGCGCGACTACCGAGAGATGCTGCGGATCCGCCGCTTCGAGGAGGGGGCGGCCCGCGCCTACACCCGCGGCAAGATCAGCGGCTTCCTCCACCTGTACATCGGGCAAGAGGCGATCGCGGTCGCCACCCGCCAGGTGATGCAGCCGGGCGACCGGGTGGTCTCGACCTACCGCACCCACGGCTTCGCGCTGGCGCTCGGCTCCGACATCAAGGCCTGCGCCGCCGAGCTCTTCGGCAAGGCGCCGGGGCTGGTCGGCGGGATCGGCGGGTCGATGCACTTCTTCGACCGCGAGCGCGGGTTGTGGGGCGGGTACGCGATCGTCGGCAACCACATCCCGGTCGCGGCGGGCCACGCCTTCGCGTCGAAGTACACCGGCGACGGGCGGGCGACGCTCTGCTTCATGGGCGACGGCGCGGTCGGGATCGGGCCGGTCCACGAGGGCATGACGATGGCGGGGATCCTCAAGCTGCCGATCGTCTTCGTGGTCGAGAACAACCAGTACTCGATGGGGACGCCGCTGCGCCGGACGCTGCCGGTCGAGGACATCACCCTCCGCGCGCCCGGCTACGGCTTCGCCTCGGACCGCTTCCACGTCACCAGCGTGCAGGAGACGCGGGCCCGGCTGCAGGCGGCGGTCGACCGCGCGCGCGAGACGGGCCAGCCGACCCTGGTCGAGCTGATCACCTACCGCTTCCGCGGCCACAGCATGAGCGACCCGGCGAAGTACCGGCAGAAGGAGGAGGTCGAGCGCTGGCGCATGAGCGACCCGCTCGAGCGGACGCTGCGCGCGTTGCAGACGATCTTCGGCGTCGCCGAGGCGGAGCTCGACGCGCTCGACAACGCGATCGTCGCCGAGGTCGACGCGGCCTACGAGTTCGCCGACCGGGCGCCGCCTCCGGCGCCAGAGGCCCGCTTCGCCAACATCATGGTGGGGGACTGAGACATGCCGATCCTACAGATCCGCCAGGCGATCCGAGACGCGATGAAGGAAGAGATGGAGCGCGACGAGCGCGTCTTCCTCATGGGCGAGGAGGTCGGCTACTACAACGGCGCGTACAAGTGCAGCGAGGGCCTGCTCGACCTCTTCGGCGAGCGCCGGATCATCGACACGCCGATCACCGAGACCGGCTTCGCCGGGATCGGGATCGGGGCGGCGATGTGCGGCCTGCGGCCGATCATCGAGTTCATGACCTTCAACTTCTCGGCCGTCGCGTTCGACCAGATCCTCAACAACGCGGCCAAGATCCGGCACATGACGCACGGCCAGTTCGGCGTGCCGATCGTGTTCCGCGGGCCGAACGCGGCCGCGCACATGCTCGGCTCGACCCACAGCCAGGCCTTCGAGCACTTCTACGCGACGATCCCGGGGCTCAAGGTGGTGGCGGTCGCGACCCCCTACGACGCGAAGGGGCTGCTGAAGTCGGCGATCCGCGACGACAACCCGGTGATCTTCATGGAGAGCGAGCTGATGTACTCGGTCAAGGGCGAGGTGCCCGAGGGCGAGTACCTGATCCCGATCGGCGAGGCGGACGTGAAGCGCCCGGGCGAGCACGTCACCGTGATCACGTGGGGGCAGGGGGTGCCGATCGCGCTCAAGGCGGCGGAGCTCGCCGCGGCGGACGGGATCTCGGCGGAGGTGATCGACCTGCGGACGCTGCGTCCGCTCGACGAGGCGGCGATCCTCCGCTCGGTGAAGAAGACCAACCGGGCGGTCGCGGTCTACCACGGCTGGCCCTACGGCGGCGTCG
>CAZMML010000125.1:0-8106 GCA_964567335.1 uncultured Nannocystis sp.
GACCTCGACTCGGCCGCGACCCTGTGGAACCCCGCGCGGGCCGCGGAGCTCGCGACGAAGCTCTCGAACATCGACCAGGCGGCCGGCGAGGCCTGGCCGCGCGCGGCCGCCCGCTTCGACGCCTACGCGCTCGCGTGGGACAACGCCAACAGGGACGCGTGCCTCGCTGCAGAGCGACGCGAGCTCTCGCAGAGCCTCTACGCCTCGCGACGCGCCTGCCTGGCCGACCGATGGACCGCCTTCGCCTCGGCGCTCGAGCTCGTCCAGACCCCGGACCCGATGATCGCGGTCCGCGCCGCCGACATCGCGGACGGCCTCGCGTCGGCGGAGGAGTGCGGCGAGCCCGAGGCGCTCCGGCGCTACTCGGCCGCCCAGGGCCTCGAGCGCTCGCCCGAGCTCCGCTCCGCGCTGACCCGTGCCGACCTCTATCGCCTCGGCGGCAAGCTCGACGAGGCGCTCGCCATCGTCGACGCGGCGCTCCCCGCGGACGCCCCGCGCGACCCCGACATCGAGGCCGAGTACGGCCTCACCCGGGGTCGGATCCTCGCCACCGCCGGCCGCGTCCACGAGGCCATCAAGCCGCTCCGCTCCGCCTACTTCGCCGCCCTGTCCGTCGCGCGCGACCGATTCGCGATCACGGCGGCGCTCGAGCTCGTCGCCCTCCACAGCGAGGGCCTCGCCGACTTCAACGCCGCCGAGCTGTGGATGCGACACGCCCGCGCCCTCCTCGGCCGCGGCGGCGGACCGGCGCTCCAGGCCGCCGTCACCGCGGCGAACGGACAGCTCTACTCGACCATGGGTCGGCACCTCGACGCGCGGCGCGAGCTCTCCCGGGCGCTCGAACTCTACGAGCAGGTCGGCCGCGGCGACAGCCCCGACGCCGGCCGCATCCGCCGCCTCCTCGCCGACTCAGCCGTCAGCCTCGGCGAGTTCGAGCTCGCCGAGGACCAGCTCGACCAGGCACTCGTGACCCTGCGCCGCGACTACTGCGAGCGGCACCCCGACGTCGCGGCCGGCCTCTACTCGAAGTCCAAGCTCGCCCTCATCCGCGGCGACGTCGACGGGGCCCTCAGCGGCTTCGAATCCACCCTCGCCAACATCCGCGGCGTCGTGACCGACGACAGCCGGGTGGTCCTGCGGCTCATGTCGGGCGCCGCGTCCGCCCGCAGCCGACGCGGCGACGACCAGGGCGCCGAAGAGCTCCTCCGCAGCGCCGTCGCCGCCGTCGATGCCGCCGCCGCCGACAAGCCGGTCGACAAGCTCCCCATGCGCCCCGAGGTCTACGAGATCCGCCTCTCCCTCGCCGCGCTGGCGACCCGCCGCGGACGCCCCGCCGAGGGCGAGGCCCTCGCCCGCGAGACCTTCTCCAACGCCTTGCGCGCCTGGGGCCCCGACGAGCCCTACCTCGCGCAGGCGCTCCTCGCCCTCTCCGAGGCCCTCCTCGCGCAAGATCGCACCGACGACGCGCGCGCGGCGGCCGAGCAGGCCTGGACCCTCGCCGGCCGCGACCCGGGTTCGATGGGCCCCTGCTACCGGGCACCGATCGCCCGCGCCCTCGCCCGCACGCTCGCCACCAGCGACCCCGACCGGGCGCGCGAGCTCTCGCTCGAGGCCGACGGCCTCGCCCCCCCGGGGGCCCACTGCCCCCCTCGCGCCGCGTCGGGCTGATCGGGCCTGTCGCCAGGGACACCTTCGGTGGTATGCAGCGGCATGCTCCGCTGGCCCCTCGCCGCCCTCTCTCTCCTTCTCGCCTGCGAGAAGAACGCCGCCACGCAAGCGCCCGTGACCACTACCCCGCCGACGACCTCCCCCGCCTCCGCTGACACGCTCGCCTCGACCCGGCGCGAGGACGTCGCCGACGACCTCCACGGGGTCCGCGTCCCCGACCCCTACCGCTGGCTCGAGGACGTGAAGAGCCCCGACGTCCAGGCGTGGATGAAGGCGCGCGACGACGAGGCCCGCGCGGCCCTCGCCGCGCTCCCGCTGCGCTCGGCCTTCGAGAAGCGCTTCCGCGAGCTCTACTACATCGACGCGATCTCCCCGCCCTCGCGCGAGGGCAAGCGCTACTTCTACTCGCGCAGGCACGCGGACCGCGAGAAGACCGTCTACGACGTCCGCGAAGGCGAGAAGGGCGCCGAGCAGGTCCTCCTCGACCCCAACACGCTCAGCGCCGACGGCAGCATCTCCGTCAGCGGCTTGGTCCCGAGCAAGGGCGGACGCTACCTCGCCTACATGCTCTCGAAGAACAACTCCGACGACGCGACGCTCTACGTCCGCGACCTCGACACCGGCAAGGAGCTGACGCAGGACACGATCCCGGGCGCCCGCTACGCCTGGCCGCAGTGGACCCCGGACGCCTCCGGCTTCTACTACACCGGCCTCCCGGTCGACCCGAACGTCGACCCCAAGGACCTCCCAGGCCGCGCGGAGATCCGCTTCCACAAGCTCGGGACCGACTGGAAGACCGACGCGGTGATCCACCCGCCCCTCGGCGACTCAACGAAGTTCGTCGGCGCCGGCCTATCGCGCGACGGGCGGTGGCTCTTCGTCACGATCGGCAACGCCGCCCGGAGCGAGGTCTACTTCCGCGACCTCAAGGCCCCTCCGCCCGCCGCGGCGAAGGAGGCGCCGGCCAACCCCACCCTCGCGGCCGGCTTCACGCCGCTCGCCGTCGGCCGCGACGCCCACTACTACGCCGGCGCCTTCAAGAACAAATTCTACCTCTTCAGCGACGACGGCTCGCCCCGCGGCCAGCTCTTCGTGGTCGACCCCAAGAAGCCCGCCCGCGAGCACTGGAAGCTCCTCGTCCCCGAGCGCAAGGACTCGATCCTCGAGAGCTTCCAGATCGTCGGCGGCTACCTCTCGCTCACCTATCAGCGCGACGTCGTCAACTACGTCGAGGTGCGCAAGCTCGACGGCTCGCTCCTCCGCGAGGTCCCGCTCCCCGGCCTCGGCTCCTCGAGCGGCCTCTTCGGCCGCGAGGACGAGGACGAGGCGTACTTCAGCTTCACCTCCTTCACCCAGATGCCGCAGATCTTCAAGACCTCGGTCAAGACCGGCAAGACCGAGCTCTGGGAGACGATCAAGTACCCCGCCGACGTCAGCCAGATGACGTCCGAGCAGGTCCGCTTCACCTCGAAGGACGGCACCTCCGTCCCGATGTTCATCATCCGCCGCAAGGACACGCCGCGGAGCGGCGACAACCCGACCCTCCTCACCGGCTACGGCGGCTTCGGCGTCTCTCTGTCGCCCGGCTTCTCGACCGCCGCGGTCCCGTGGTTCGAGGCCGGCGGCATCTACGCCGTCGCCAATCTGCGCGGCGGCGGCGAGTACGGCCGGGACTGGCACAAGGCCGGCATGCTCGACAAGAAGCAGAACGTCTTCGACGACTTCATCGGCGCCGCCGAGTTCCTCGTGCGCGAGAAGTACACCCGACCCGAGCGCCTCGCGATCTCCGGCGGCTCCAACGGCGGCCTCCTCGTCGGCGCGGCGATGACCCAGCGCCCGGACCTCTTCCGCGCCGTCGTCTGCAGCGTCCCCCTGCTCGACATGGTCCGCTACCACAAGTTCGGCACCGGCCAGACCTGGATCGAGGAGTACGGCAGCGCCGACGACCCCGCCCAGTTCAGGTTCCTCCACGCGTACTCCCCCTACCACCGGATCGGCGAGGGCACCAAGTACCCCGCGCTCCTCATGATGTCCGCGGACAGCGACGATCGCGTCGACCCCTTACACGCGCGCAAGTTCGCGGCCGGTGTCGCTTGGGCCACCCGCAGCGGCCTGCCCGTGCTCCTCCGGATCGAGCGCAACGCCGGCCACGGCGGCGCGGACATGGTCAAGGCCGCGGTCGCTGAGTCCGCCGACGAGTACGCCTTCCTCGCCGCTCAGCTCGGCGTCACTCAGTGACCCGCTGCCGCGCCAGTCGACGCTCCTCGAGCTGGAAGAGCGCGACCCCGAAGAGCACCACCACCCCGCCGCTCAACGTGAGCGCCCCGAGCTCCTCGTCCCGGTACAGGATCCCGAGGATCACCGCGATCGGCGGCGTGATCATCGCGATGAGCGCCATCAAGGTCGCGCTGAGCCGCTTCATGAGCGCGTAGTAGATCAGGAAGGTCGTCGCGGACCCCAGCAGCGCCAGGTACGCGATCGACAGCACCACCGGCTGCGTCCACGGGAAGGGCTTCGACCACTCGCCCATCGCGAGGGCGAAGCCCGCCAGCGTCACGGACCCAGTCAACATCCCCACCCCCGTCAAGAAGGCCGTCGGCACCTCCGCACCCTCCCGCTTGACGAGGATCTGCGCGAAGCCCTGCACGAGCACCGAGCAGGTCTGGATCGCCACCCCGATCATCGTCGCCGCCCCGAGCTCCCTCAGGCTCCCGTGGAAGAGCAGCGCGAGCCCGACGATCCCGATCGAGATCGCCACGACCTTGCGCGCCGTCAGTCGGTCGCCGAGCATGAAGTGCGCCAGCACGGCGACCAGGAAGGGGAAGAAGCCGAAGGTCAGCGAGCCGAGACCGGAGGGGATCCTCAGCGCGGCGATGTACGTCAGCCCGTACCCGAGCCCGAAGCTCAAGACCCCCACGCTGAGCGCCACGCGCCACGCGCGGGCGCTCCTGAACGTCGCCGGGGTCATGAAGCCCGCGAACGGGAGCACGAGCGCCGCGGCCGTCGAGAAGCGCAGCGCGGCCCCAAGCAAGGGCGGCATCTCGGCGTCGAGCCCGATCTTGATCGCGAGCCACGTCGAGCCCCAGATGAGGCACAAGAGGATGTAGCCGACGGTCGCCACGGACGCGGGAGTATAACGGCTACGCGCCGCGGGCCCGCGCCTGACCCGCCTTCCCAGGTCTCTTCGCCGTCTTTTTGCTCGCCCGCTTGCTCGCGTGTGAACGTGCGTTGGCGATGTAGAGCGCCGCGTCCGGCGTCTTGCAGGCGGTGTCCCCGTGATCGATCTCGACGAGCCCGATCCGCTCGGCCGCGGACGTCGCCACCGCCGCGAGCGAGTCGTCGCGCGCGCCGATCGCAATGAGCGCCCAGTTCATCGCCTCGCGCGCGCGGTTCGGGGCCGCGTGGATCTCGCGCTCGATCCGCGGGATGAGCGCGGCGAAGAAGCTGTCCGGGAGCTCTGCGTCCCCCTTCGCAAGCTGCGACACCAGGGCCCACCCCGCGCGGCGGGTGGCCTCGTCGGCGGCCTCTATCCAGGGGCCGACCACCTCCCGCGCGACCGGTGATCGACCGGCGACGTGGGTCACGAGCGCGTCGATCAGCGCGTGGTAGGTCGCGACCCGTCGCCACGCCTCGAGCTTCTTCGCGTCGAAGCTCTTCGGCTCCGCGACCATCGCCGCCAGGATCCGCGCGTCATGGTTCCCCGAGGCCCACAACGCGTCGGCGAGGCCCTGGTCCTGCCCGATCTCCTTGCGCAGCTTCTCGAGGTCACCGTACTTCACCCCGAACATCGGCTCGGGGACCTCGTGGCGCCGCCACGTCTTGCGCGTCTGCTCGGTGCCGAGGGCGCTAAGTCGCTCGAGGGCCTGTTGCACCTTCATGTCGACCCCTCACGCGCCGTCGAAGCGCCCGAAGGCGCGGCGGTAGAGCCACGCCTTCACGTCGTCCTGGCCCATGCACCACAGCAAGTACCCGCCGTAGACGATCGGCGCCGCGATCACCAGGTAGAAGTAGATCGAGCCCCCGAGCATCCCGAGCGCAGGACCGACGCGGAAGAGCAGCAGCACGCCGCCGAGCAGAAAGAGCGCCCCGACGACCCGCGCGAAGGTCCGGGCGATCTCACTCCCCCGGATCAGCCCGACGACGAGCGAGAGGTTCAACGCGAGCGCCACGTAGGTCGACGTGCCGGCGAAGGGATCCCCGTCCGCGAGCGACTTGACGTGGAAGACCGTGTTGAGCGCGAGCAGGATGAAGACCACGAGGAGCTTGATCGGCACTGCGCACCCACGGTCGCCGCGAGCGACTGCGCGCGTCAAGCGAAATCGCACCAGGCGCGCCTGCTAGGGGAGCTCGTCCGCCTCCTCCGCCAGCGCCGCCAACACTTCGTCCGCCGTCGGCGCCGCGCCGGGCACCTCCCCTGGCGCCCCCCGGAGCTGCGAGAGCTCGCGCTCCAGCGCCGCGACCCGCTCCGTAAATTGACGCAACACCGCGTCGAGGTCCTCGAGCGTCCGGTCCTGAAAGGACGCCTTGATCTCGAGTTCGACGATCCTCCGCCCCAGCGCCGCGATCTTCTCGTCGTACGACACGCCGCGACTACTAGGACGGGCGGACGCGACACGCAAGGGCAGACATTCCGCCGCGCTGGCGCTACGCTCTCGCCGCCCGTGCCGGAGCTCCTCGAGATCGCCGACCCCGTCGCCGGCCCGCTCGCGCGCGGCCGCCTCCGCGTCGACCGCCGCCCCGGCCCGCCCGACACCACCCCGCTCGTCCTCCTCGGCGGGATGACGCAGACCCTCTCGAGCTGGGCCGGGCAGGTGCGCCCCCTCGCGGCGGAGCGCGAGGTCATCGTCTACGAGGCGCGCGGCCAGGGCCAGACGGACCTCGACCTCCGCGACGTCTCCCCGCCGGTCCACGTCGCCGACTTCGAGCGGCTGCTGGACGCGCTCGGCGTCCCGGGCCCGGTCGACCTCTGCGGCTTCTCCTTCGGCGGCCGCACGGCCCTCGCGATCGCGGCCGAGCGGCCGCACCGGATCCGCCGGCTCGTCCTGACCGGGATCAGCGCCGGCCGCGGCGCGCTCGGGCGAGTGATCGTCCGCGCGTGGCGCGAGTCCCTCGCCACGGGAGACCTCAACGCGCTCGCCTGGCTGAGCCTCGCCGACACCCTCGGCCCCGCCTACCTCGAGCGTCACGAGCACATGCTCGACGCCATGATCAAGGCGGTCGTCACCCGCAACCGCTTCGCCGGGATCTCCGCGCTCTTCGCACAGACCATGCACGACGTCGCCACCTCGCCCTGGCACCCGTTGAGCCTCGCGCCCCGGGTCCTCGCGCCGACGCTCCTCATCGCCGGAGCGCTCGACCGCCTCGCCCCGGTCGCGGAGCTCGACGCGCTCGCCCACGCCTTCCCCCGCGCCACGCGCGCGGAGGTCGTCCCCGAGGTCGGTCACACCGTACCCATCGAGGCGCCCGAGCGCTGGCGCTCGCTCGTCCTCGAATTCCTGGCCGCCTGAGCACAGGATGGAGGAGCCATGGGGGGAAACACGTTCGGGCGCGCCTTTCGAGTGACCACCTTCGGCGAGTCCCACGGCGGCGGCCTCGGCGTCGTCGTCGACGGCTGTCCCGCAGGACACCCCTTCCCCTTCGCCCGGATCGCCGCGCAGATGGCCAGGCGCAGGCCCGGCCAGGGCAAGCTCACCTCGGCGCGCCAGGAGGCGGACGAGGTCCAGGTGCTCAGCGGCCTCGAGCCGGGCTCGCGCCGCACCCTCGGCACGCCGATCATGATGATGGTGACCAACGCGGACGCGCGCAGCCACCACTACGACGACCTCGCCGACCTCTACCGCCCCTCCCACGCCGACTTCACCTACGAGGCCCGCTACGGCCTGCGCGCCGTCGCCGGCGGCGGCCGGGCCTCGGCGCGCGAGACCGTGGGTAGGGTCGCCGCGGGCGCCCTCGCCGAGGACCTGCTCGCCGCGCTGCACGGGGTCGAGATCGTCGCGTGGGTCGCGTCCGTCGGCGACGTGAGCCTCCCGACCCTCGACGAGGCCGCGCTGACCCGCGATCAGGTCGACGCCCACCCCGTACGCTGCCCCGACGCGACGGTCGCAGAGGCCATGACCGCCGAGATCGACGCCGCCCGCAAGGAGGGCGACACCATCGGCGGCGTGATCCGATGCGTCATCCGCGGCGCGCCGGCCGGCTGGGGCGAGCCCGTCTTCGACAAGCTCACGGCCGACCTCGCCAAGGCCATGATGAGCCTGCCCGCGAGCCGCGGCTTCGAGATCGGCGAGGGCTTCGCCTCGACCCACATGCGCGGCTCGACCCACAACGACCCCTTCTACGCAGAGCCTGGCACCCGCCGCGTACGCACCTCCACCAACCACTCCGGCGGGATCCAGGGCGGGATCAGCAACGGCGAGGCGATCCGCCTCGCCGTCGCCT
>CAZMML010000126.1:0-8105 GCA_964567335.1 uncultured Nannocystis sp.
GCGCTCCCGCCGGGGGGCGGCGGCGGCGCGGTCTCGGTCCCGCCGGGGGGCGGCGGCGGCCCGGTCTTGGTCTCGAGGGGGGGCGGCGGCGGCTCGGTCTTGGCCGCGACGGGGGGCTCGGGCTCAGGATCGCGGCGCTTGGTCCGCGAGGGGGGTTCCTTCACGCGTGTGGCGGCGCCCGCGACGGCGTCACCCTTGCGCGCCGGCGGCTGGGAGGGTCCGCGGGACCACTGATAAAGGAAGATGAGCACGACCCCGACGACGATCGCGAGGCTGACGTTGCGGACGAGGTTGCCGGAGGCGACCTGCGCGGGCCGCTGCAGGACGATGATCGGCATCGGCGGCGCGGCGGGGGCGGGCGCGGGGAGGTTGACGGGTTCGGGGGCGCGAATCGCAGGCGCGAGCTGGGAGAGGATCATGCTCGGCTCGGGCTTCGGCGGCGGCGCGGCAGGCGCGGCGGCGGCCCGAGGGGCGCTCTTGGCGGGGATCGGGGGGACGGCCTTGGGTTCGGGGATCGGGGCGCTCTTGGGCTCGCTTCGGGGCGAAGGCGTCGCGCTGGCTCCGAGGACAGCTTCGGCGAGGACCGGGTCGCGCTGACGCAGGTCCGCCGTGAAGGTGGCGAGAGGTTGAGGCTCGGGCTGACTGACGGGCCTCACCTCGGAGGGCTCGGCGTTGCGGGCGCTCTTCTCGTCCCAGAAGGTCGGATCGAGGGCGAGGATCGCGGTGGCGCGCCGGAGCTCGCCCTCCTGCGCGCGCGCGGCGAGGATCGCCTCGTGGAAGGCGCGGATCGAAGGGAAGCGGCGCGAGGGGTCCTTGGTGAGGGCCTGGAGCACGATCTGTTCGAAGTGCTCGGGGATCTCCTGGTGCGGCACGACGAGGCTCGGGCGCAGCGGCTCGTCGTACATCTGCTTCTTCAAGACGGCGAGGAAGGAGTCGCCGCGGAAGGGGGGTCGGCCGGTGAGGAGCTCGTACATCATGACGCCGAGCGCGTAGACGGCGCTGGCCGCGGTGGGGTTCCCGCCGGAGGCGAGCTCGGGGGCCATGAGCTCGGCGATGCCGAGCGGGGTGCCCTTCGACTCGACGAGGTTACCCTCAGGCGAGCGGAAGACGCTGATCAAGGGGGAGACGCCGACGTGGAGGAGCTTGATCGGCTGACGTCGTCGGCCGTCGTCGTCGTCGTCCCGGAGCCGCATGACGGAGCCGAGGTGGAGATCGCTGGCGACGATCCCCTTGTCCGCGGCGGCGATCAGCGGCTCGCAGATCTGGGTGGCGAGGATCCCGACCTGCTGCCACGACATCGTCCCCTCGGCGCGGAGGACGGCGGCGAGCGTCTCGCCGTCGAGGCGCTCCATGACGTAGTAGCTGAGGTGATCGGTGGTGGTGCCAGTGGCGAGCACCTCGACGATCGACTCATGCCGGAGCTTGGCGAGCTGCTCGGCCTCGTAGATGAACTGCCGGGAGCGGCGCTCGGCGGGCGAGTGCGTGGGGCCGAGGAGTCGGATCGCGACGTGGCGCTGGGTCTCCTCGTCGATCGCGGCGTAGACGCGGGTGGTCTGGCCGCGACTCAGCGGCTTGACGACGCGGTAGCGGCCGAAGTCGCGGCCGATCAGCTCGTCGGGGTCGCTCCACAGGTCGAGCGGGAAGGCTTCGCCGAGCGGCTCCTCCGGCGGCGGGGCGAGTCGAGCGGCGACCAGCGAGGGGCTCGAGTCGTCGTCATCCCGCTCGGCCTCGCGTGGCGCCGTCGTCCAGGGCGGCGGGATCGGCGACGCGGGCGGTCGCGGGGCGGCGCTCACGGGCGCCGGCGGGCTCACGGGGATCGGGGTCGCGCTCACAGGGGGCGCGCTCACGGGGGGCGCGCTCACGGGGGGCGCGCTCACGGGGGGCGCGCTCACGGGAGGCGGGCTCACAGGGCTCGGGGGCGCGGTGATGGCGCGGAGAGAGCGCAGAGACTCGCTCGCAAGGGCGATCGCACCGGAGGGTTCGCCCAGGTCCGGCTCCTGGAGGGAACGCTCGAGGTCGGAGCGAGTGAAGGCGACGCCGCTCTGGCCGGAGGTGGCGGCCGCGATCAACGGCGGGAGGTCGTCGGAGTCGAGCGCGGCGGGCGGAGGGGGCGGGAGCGGGAGGGAGTCGTCCAGGAGCGAGACCTCGAGGGAGGGGGCGAGCCCGGAGCGATCGAGCGCGGCCGAGACCGAGGAGATGCGGGAGGCGTTGTTGAGATCGCCGAAGTCGTCCTCCGCGGCCAGCGACGCCAGCGGCGGTGCGGGCGGCGCGGATGGTGCGGGCGACGCGGTCCTCTGGGCTTTCGCGGCCGCGTGGGCGCGCGAGGGTTCGTTGAGGTCGCCGAAATCGTCCTCCGGGCGGCGGGGGGCGTTGGGCTCGGCGAAGAGGGGGGCGGGCGGCGCGTCGTCGTCGTCGAGAGGCTGGGTGTACGCCTCCGAGGTCTTGGGGACAGGAGGGGCCGCGTCGTCGTCGAGGAGGTCCGCGCCGCGGAGGTCGTCGTCGTCGTCGACGAAGGCGGCGCGGCGAGCGGCCGAGGCCTCGCTGTCGTCTCCCTCGACCTCGCGGAAGGGGAAGCGGCCGGCCTGGCTGCGGGCGAGCTGGGAGATCGGAGGCGGGAGGGCGATCTCGCCGTCGTCGATGAAAGCGGCGCGGCTCGTGCTGAGCGGCACTGGCGCGGGGATCGGAGGCGGGGCGCCGCGGGTGAGGGGGACCTCGCGGACGAGCACGGAGTCGACGAATTCCGGATCCTCGGCGGCTTCGTCGGCGTCCGCCTCTTCGAGGAGATCGGAGTCCGCGAGCGCTGAGCGCTCGTCATCGTCGTCCGTGATCGGGAAGGGAGCCGGAGTGCGCGGGAGTGGTTCGTCCCACTCGTAGCGGCCGGACGTGGCGGCCCTCTGTGTGCGCGGGGGCGGAGGAGGACCAGATCCGTTGCGCTTCGTACTCACGGGCAGAAAAGGGTCGCACAGCCCGCGGCGCGAGGTCAAACTCGGGCCTCACCGGGGCGCGCCCTTGGAGGGGCTCGACTCCGCTTCGCGCTCGAGGTCGTAGCGCAGGCTCTCGATCTGGCGCGTGACGGCGTCCGCCTTCTCGGGCTCGGACGCGCGGATCGAGTCGTAGTAGCGCTGCAGACGCTCGAGCGCTTCCGCGCGCCGCTCGGGGACCTGCGCCAAGAGCAAGGCCTCATCGCGCAGGTAGTCGAGCTGCGCTGGTTCGAGTTCGAACGCGCGATGCAGCGCCTCGGCAGCCTCGGCCTCGCGCCTCGGGACCCCCTGGAGGAGGTTGGCGAGGGCGACGAAGTCGGCGGCGCTCGGCTCGGGGAGGCGCGCGATCATACGCCGCGTGGCGGCGCTCGCGTCGAGCCAGAGGCCGGCCCGCTGGAGGGCGGCGGAGAGGCGGCGGTAGAAGTCGGCGTCCGCGGTGGGGTCGTCGTCGGCGGCGGCCTGCTCCAAGTAGTAGCGGGCCTCGGCGTCGTGGCTCGGGGTGTCGAGGAGGAGCATCGCCAGCTCGCCCTCGCAGCGGGTGTGCTTGGGGATCTTGTTGGCGCAGGGGCGCAGCGCGGTGGCGGCGGAGTAGAGGTCGTTGGCGGCGCGGGCGGCGAGGGCGGCGGCGAGGGCGGCGTCGATGTCCGCGGCCGGGATCTGCGGCTCGCTGCGGGGGAGGGGCTTGTCGCGGTCGGGGCGACGGAAGGGGGTGTTCGGGTCGCGCGGCGTGCGGGGCGGGTTGCGGACCATGGTCGCCTTGGACTCGCTGGCCTTGGTCGGGCCCGGCGGGGAGGGGGCGCCACAGGCAAAGACAAGGGCGACGAGGGTGATCGAGGCGACCCGCAGCATGGGGCGGGAGTATACTCCGCCGGTGTCTGCGTCCGAACCTGGCGAAGCCTCGCGTCCGCTCACGGCCGTATACCCGGGGTCCTTCGACCCGATCACCTCCGGGCACGTGGAGATCGTGGAGCGGGCGCTCCGGCTCTTCGACGAGGTGATCGTGGCGGTCGGGAAGCACCCGACCAAGCCGGGCTACTTCAGCGTCGACGAGCGCGTCGCGCTGATCGCCGAGAGCGTGGCACATCTGAAGCGGGTGAGGGCGGCGAAGTTCGAGGGGCTCATGATCAATTTTTGCGCGGCCGAAGGGGCGCGGGTGATCGTCCGCGGGCTGCGGGCGCACGGGGACTTCGAGCCCGAGTTCCAGATGGCGCTGGCGAACCGTGACCTCCGCCCCGAGGTCGAGACCGTGTTCCTGATCCCGGGCCCGGAGCACCAGTTCGTGTCGAGCTCGCTCGTCCGCGAGATCGCGGGCCACGGCGGCGACTTCGCCCGCTACGTCCCGCCGCCCGTGGCGGCGGCGATGCGGCGGCGGCTCGGTCGGGGTTGATCGATGGCTGACCAGAAGGACATGGTCAAAGCGTCGGAGGGGTGGCGCGGGGACGACCACGCGCTCCAGGTGCAGGCGGCCAAGGAGGTCGGGCTGACGGCCGGCCAGGCGGCGATCGACTCCTACACCGAGGGGTTCCGCGCCGGGCTGGTGGAGAAGGACCCCGCGGACGGCGCGATCGTGGTGCGCGGGCGGACGGTGCTCAAGGCCGAGGAGCTGCTCCAGAGCCTACGGCCGATGCTGCGCTTCTTGCGGCTGGCGCCGGACGCGGTGCGGGTGAGGGTCGTCGAGGGGGTGTTCGAATTGCGGGTGGCGGGTCAGGCGGCGGAGGCGAGCGAGTCGGTCCAAGGAGCGGCGCGCACGGTGCTGGTGATGTGGATCGCGAGCGCGTTGGTCGGGTTCGCGTTGCTCGGGGTGTCGCGGGTCGCGGCGCTGCTCGTGTGGGGGGTCGGGCTGCTGGTCGGGGCGAGCATGCTGCGAGGAGGCCTGGTGAACGGGCGGACGATGCTGGCGGCGCGGCTGGTGGTGGGGCTCGGGATCTTGGCGCATGAAGAGCAGCTCATCTTGCCCCCGGCGCGCGGGGGCTCGTGAAGCCGGTGAGCCCGGGCCTCTGCGCGGGGTGCTGCCACGGGCGGAAGATCGAGTCCTCGCGGGGCTCGATCTTCTGGCGCTGCGCGGCGCACGACTCGGACCCCGCGTGGCCGAAATACCCGCGCCTGCCGGTGCGGAGCTGCGTACGATTTGCGGCCGGGGATTGCGGGCCGCTGTCAGAGGAGTAGATTGCCGGTGATGAAGCGCGCCTACGTCACAGCAGCGGTTCTCGGGGCGGCGCTCGCGCCGCGGCTCGCGGCGGCGGGGAACGGGCTCCACCCGCGGACGCCGGTGGAATGGCCGGCTGACGTGCCGTGCATGACGGTGGTCGACCGCAGCCAGGGGACGGTGTTGACCTTCCCCTACGGGATTCCCTACGAGGACACCGACGTCACGCCCGACGAGGTGCCCGACAGCCGCCGACACCAGTTCGTCGCCTTCTGTCGCAACCACAGCCCGCAGGACCCGCTGCCGACGTGGCTCTCGTGGAAGGACGTCGGCGCCGCGGTGACGGCGGGTCTGCTGCAGATGTCGGACGTGAGCGACCCGGAGGTGATGGAGACGAACGCGATCTACAAGGATTGCTTCTGGAGGATCACCCCGGACGAGGCGCGGCGGCCGATCGTGTTCGCGGAGGCGATGAAGGGGGTCGATTGGGACACGGCGGGTCTGCCGGCGGGCGGCTACGTGATCGAGGGGTACACCTGGGAGCCGGTGTACAACATCTGGTCGAAGCGCCCTGGGGTGGTCCACGTCGTCGACGGGCCGGACCTCGCCGCGGCTCCGCCGGCGCTGGCGGTGGAGGCGGGCACCGACGTGATCTTCTCGACCGACACGTTGGGGCTGAAGGGTTGCGTGCGGGCGATGCCCGGCGCGACGCTCAGCGGATATTGGTCGCTGACGAAGGACGCGCTGGACTGGCAGCCCTTCGCGCAGGACGTCCCCTTGACGGGTGACACGTTTGAGCTGCCCTACATGCCGGACCCGGCGGCGGTCGGGCAGACGGTGGCGCTGCGGGTCGACGTGATGGATCCGATGCAGCGGAGCTTCTCTGGATATCCGCCGATGCTGCTCTCGGTGCTGCCGGGAGGCGGCGGGACGACGACCTGTGGCGACAGCGGCTCGATTATCGGCGGGGAGAGCTGCGGCGATTCGGACACGAGCGGCGGGCCGACGACGACGAGCGCCACGGGCGGGGGCTCGAGCGGGAGCGGCGGTGCGAGCAGCGGCGGCGGGAGCAGCGGCGGTACGAGCGCCGCGACCGGGGTGAACGAGCCAGAGCCGACCACGTGCGGGTGCGGGGCCGGCGGCGACGCCGGGCTCGCGGGGCTCTTCGTACTGCTGGGGCTCCGCGGGCGTCGGAAGCGAGGATCCACACTCGGAGCGCGGTGACGGTCCCGCACGTGCGGGTTACACTCGCCGCGGCCTCATGAGCGTCCCCGATCAGCCGGGCTCGATCCCCGAGCTCATCTGCGAGCTTTGCCGCGGATTTTACGCGCTCGGCTGGGTCAGCGGGACGGGCGGCGGGATCTCGGTCCGAGGTCCGGAGGGCATCTACATGGCCCCGTCGGGCGTGCAGAAGGAGAGGATCGTCCCGGAGGACATCTTCCTCCTGCGTGAGGACGGCGAGGTGCTGCGGGGCCCGGCCCGCGCGCTCAAGGTCAGCGAGTGTCGCCCGCTCTTCTTGAACGCGTACCGGCTGCGCGGGGCGGGGGCCGTGATCCACTCGCACTCGATCTGGGCGGTGCTGGCGGCCCGGCTCGCGGCGCCTCGGGGCGGCCCGGGAGAATTCGTGTGCACGGGCTTCGAGATGCAGAAGGGGCTCCGCGGGCACGGTTGCTTCGACGTGCTGCGGGTACCGATCATCGCCAACACGGCGCGCGAGTCTGAACTGACCGAGGGGATGGCGGCGGCGATGACGGCCTATCCGGCGGTCGACGCGGTGCTGGTCGCGGGGCACGGGGCATACGTGTGGGGCGCAGATTGGGTGCAGGCGAAGTCTCAGGCGGAGTGCTACGACTGGTTGTTTCGGGCGGTCGTGGAGTCACACCGGCTCGGGTTGCCGAAGGAGTGAGGCGTCATGCGGGTCACATGGCTTGAAGCGGGCGGGCCGGCGACGGCGGAGGATCTGGCGGCGGTCGGGGTGCTGGCGCGGACCTTGCGCGAGGACGAGTTCCAGGCCGAGCTGGACGTGCTTCGCGGGTCGCGGGGCTACGTGACGCAGGACGTGGTGGAGCTCCGGCCGGACACGCCGAACCTCGAGGGGATCCTGGCGAAGTTCAAGGACGAGCACCTGCACCGCGATGACGAGGTCCGCCTGGTGGTCTCGGGGGCCGGGGTCTTCGACGTCCGCGGCGCGGATGAGCGGTGGATCCGGATCGAGGTCGAGCGCGGTGACCTGATCGTGGTACCGGCGTTGCTCTACCACCGCTTCTTCTTGACCGAGTCGCGCGAGATCCGCTGCGTGCGCCTGTTCAAGGACGCGGCGGGGTGGGTGCCAGAATACCGCGCGTGAAGAGTTCGCAATGGTAGCGAGAGGATCAAGGTAGCGACGATGACTGCAAGCAGTGTGAAGGTTCATCCGATCAAGCAGGACCCCGACTTCAAGGTCGCCGACATGAGTCTGGCGGACTGGGGGCGCAAGGAGATTGCGCTGGCCGAGAAGGAGATGCCCGGGTTGATGGCGCTTCGCGCGAAGTACGGGGCGTCGAAGCCGCTGGCGGGGGCGAAGATCGCCGGCTGCCTGCACATGACGATCCAGACGGCGGTGCTGATCGAGACGCTCACCCACCTCGGGGCGTCCGTGCGCTGGTCGTCGTGCAACATCTTCTCGACCCAGGACCACGCGGCGGCGGCGATCGCGGCCGCCGGCGTGCCGGTGTTCGCGTGGAAGGGCGAGAGCGAGGAGGAGTACTGGTGGTGCGTCGAGCAGACGATCCGCTGGCCCGACGGGAGCCCGCCGAACCTCCTGCTCGACGACGGCGGCGACCTGACGCTCGTGCTGCACCGACCGGAGCACCTCGGCAAGCTCGAGGGCTGCTACGGCGTGAGCGAGGAGACGACGACGGGGGTGCATCGGCTCTACCAGATGGCCGAGCGCGGTGAGCTGAAGATCCCGGCGATCAACGTCAACGACTCGGTGACGA
>CAZMML010000127.1:0-8062 GCA_964567335.1 uncultured Nannocystis sp.
GCACCACCGGCGCGATCAAGGTCGGCGCCGCAACGGCCACGGGCCGCGCCGCGGAGGGCGGCGAGGTGCGGGGCGCGGGCACGTCCGGCGCCCCGCTGGCGGGGCTGCGGGCCTGCGCGCACTCCCGCAGGACCCGGCGGAGGTCGCGGAGGCGGTAGGGCTTGCTGATATACGCGTCCATCCCGGCCGCGAGGCAGCGTCGACGATCCTCGACCGTCGCGCTCGCGGTGACCGCGATGATGTAGGGCTGTCGCCGGACCTGCGGGTCGCCGCGGATCGCCTCGGTCGCCTCGATCCCGTCGAGCTCCGGCATCTGGATGTCCATCAGGATGACGTCGTAGCTGCGCTGCCGCGCGAGCTGGACCGCCTCGCGGCCGTTCTCGGCGGTGTCGGCGCGGAGCCCGAGCCGCGTCAGCGAGAGCTGCGCGACCTTGCGGTTGTTCGCGTTGTCCTCCGCGAGCAGGATCCGGAGGTCGGTCGGCGCGTCGATCACCGCCGCAACCTGCTCGTGCAGCGCCTTCAGGTCGGCGTCCCCGGGCGAGAGCACCGTGAGCAGCGCGTTGAAGAGCCGCGAGGGCCGGATCGGCTTGGTCAGGAAGACGTGCTCCGTCGCGGGCTGGTCCTCGCGCGGCCCGAGCGAGCTCAGCATCACGAGCGGCAGGCCCCGGTGGTTCGGATCGCCGCGGATCGCCTCGGCGAGCGTGAGGCCGTCCATCCCCGGCATGTGCATGTCGATGATCGCGCAGTCGAAGCGCTGCTCGCGGCGCGAGAGCGCCGCGAGGGCCTCGGCCCCGCTCGTCACAGCCACGGTCGAGATCCCCCACGACTCGAGGTAACGCGCGACGATCTCGCGGCCCGTCGCGTTGTCGTCGACGACGAGCGCCCGCCGCGCGACCAGCTCCGACGCGTCCCCCTCGAGGTAGCGCGGGCGCACGTGAGGCGCCAACGCCCCGACCACGGTGAAGTGGACGCGCGTGCCGACCCCGACCTCGCTCTCGACCCAGATCCGGCCGCCCATCGCCTCCGCGAGGCGCTTGCAGATCGTCAGGCCGAGCCCGGTCCCGCCGTGGCGGCGGGTGGTCGACGCGTCCGCCTGCGTGAAGGGTTCGAAGATCCGGGGCAGCGCCGACGGGGGGATCCCGGGGCCCGTGTCGCGGACCTCGACCTCGATCTCGACCTCCTCGGCCCCGGGTCGCGGCCGCGCCGTCGCCGTGACCACCACCTCGCCGGCCTCGATGAACTTGATCGCGTTGCCGAGCAAGTTGACCAGGATCTGCTGCACGCGGGTCGGGTCGCCGTAGATCGCCACCGGCACATCGGGGTCGATGCGGAAGGCGAGCTCGATCCGCTTCTCCGCCGCCCCCAGCGTGAGCACCTCGACCGCCGTCTCCACGCACTCGCGCACGCTCATCGGCACTCGCTCGAGCTGCACCTCCCCGGCCTCGATCTTCGAGAAGTCGAGGAGGTCCGTGATCACCGAGAGGAGCGCCTCCCCGCTGGTGCGCGCCAGCTCGGTGAAGCTCCGCTGCTCGGGGTCGAGGTCCGTCTCGAGCAGGAGCCCCGTCATCCCGATCACCGCGTTCATCGGCGTGCGGATCTCGTGGCTCATGTTGGCGAGGAACTCCGACTTCGCGGCGCTCGCCCGCTCCGCCCGCGCCTTCGCCGCCTCCGCCTCCGCCCGCGCCCGCTCCGTCTCCGCCGCCGCGCGCTCCCGCTGGCGCTCGCTGACCGCCGCCGCCGCCGTGATCAGCACGAGCACCACCAGCGCGCTCGCCAGGTGGTCCCCCGCGTCGATCGGCGACCCCGTCCGCGCGGCCAGCCAAATGTACGCGAGCGCGACCGCGAGGGCGAAGGCCCAGGCCGCGCGCGCCCCGGCGACGAAGGCCGCGAGCAACGGCAGCGTCTGCAGCGCCAGCACCACCGGCCCCGCGAGCCCGCCGCGCTGCGTGGCCGCGGTCGTCATCGCCGCGACCGCGAGGGCGCAGAAGATCACCCCCAGGCGGGCCGCGGCGACGCCGCGCCGCAGCGCCGCCAGCAGCGCGAGCGCCGTGATCCACAGCCCGAGCGGCGGCAGCGCGAGCTCGCGGAGCCCCGCGAGGAGGTACCCGAGCGCGGCGAGGGGACAGGCGAGCCCGAGGATCGCAAGGATCACGCCGAGGATCCGCCCGCGCCGCAGCTCGTCGCCCCCCCGCGCGAGCGGCTCGCGGGGAGTGATGAGCCGATCGAGCCACGCGCCAGCGCCGCCGAGATCCCTCCCCACCGCGCAAGGTTACGCAATCCCGCCCCCTCACGCGAGGCTCTCGCCTGCGCCGGGAGCCCCTCCTACGTGGCTGCGGATGAGCTTCACGAGCGTGTCAGGATCCAGCGGCTTGCTGACGAAGTCGCTCATTCCGGCGTCGAGCGCCCGCTTCCTCTCGGCCAGCAGCGCGCCCGCGGTCAGCGCGATCACCGGCAGCTCGTAGAGCCCGAGCTCGCAGCGGATCCGGGACGTCGCCTCGTTGCCGTCCATCCCTGGCATCTGCACGTCCATCAGCACCACGTCGAAGGCCTCCGGACCCTCCCGCAGCAGGTCGAGCGCCGAACGACCGTCGCCCCGCGTCTCGACGGCGGCGCCGTCGTGGAGCAGGATCTGCCGCGCGACCTCGAGGTTGATCTCGTTGTCGTCGACGACCAGCACGCGCACCCCCGCGAGGCGCGGCCCCGTCGGTTCGGTGACCGCCCCCGACCTCCGGCCGCGGCCCTCCCGTGCAGGCGGCACGCCGAGCGGCAGCACCACGCAGAACTCGCTCCCCTCGTCGAGGTCCGCCCGCACGCTCACCTCGCCCCCCATCAGGATCGCCAGGTGGCGGACGATCGAGAGCCCGAGGCCGGTCCCGCCGAAGCGGCGGGTCGTCGAGGCGTCGGCCTGCGCGAAGGGCTGGAAGAGCCGCTCCCGCGCCTCGAGCGCGATCCCGACGCCGGTGTCCCGCACCGTGAAGCGCACGGCGAGCCGCTCCGCGTCCTTCCCCAACACCTCGGCTCGCAGGCTCACGCCCCCGCGCTCCGTGAACTTCACCGCGTTCCCGAGCAGGTTGGTCAGGATCTGACGCACGCGCGCCGCGTCGCCTTCGACGAGGGGCGGAAGCTCCTTCGGCACCTCGACGGTGAGGGTCAGGCCCTTGGCCTGCGCCTGCTCGCCGAAGACGTCGCGCAGCTCCAGCAACAGCGCCCGTGGGTCGAAGGGCGCGACGCTCAGGACGAAGTTCCCGGCCTCGATCTTCGCCAGGTCGAGGACGTCATCGACGACCCCGAGGAGGCCCTTGCCCGCGATCCGCACCGCGCCGACCAGGCGCCGCTGCTCCTCGCCCAGCTCCGAGCGCTCGAGCAGGTAGCTGAGCCCGAGGATCGCGTGGAGCGGCGTGCGGATCTCGTGGCTCATGTTGGCCAGGAACTGGCTCTTGGCCGCGCTCGCGGCCTCGGCCGCGCGCGTCGCCTCGCGCAGCGCGTCGTCGCTGGCGCGCCGCGCGGTGATGTCCTGCACCGCGCCGACGAGGCGCACCGGCCGCTCTCCGCGCCCCGAGTGCTCGGGCTCGCCGATCGCCCGCACCCAGATCCGCCGCCCGCCGGCCGTGACGAGCGGCAGCTCGAGGTCGAAGGGCTCGGCGCGCTCGATCGCCCCCGCGATCTCCGCGCGCGCGGCCGGCTCGTAGAACTCGAGCATCCCCGGGAGGGTCGGGACGAGCCCGGCGTCGGCCTCGTAGATCCGCCGCGTCTCGCTCGTCCACGTGACCTGCTGCGACTCGAGGTCCACCGCCCACCCGCCGACCCGCGCGAGCTGGCCCGCCCGCTCCAGGAAGGCCTCGCTCGCCGCCAGCGCCCGCTGTGACTCCTTCGCGCGATCGATGTCTTGAAAGGTGCCGTACATCCACTCCGGGGCGCCGCTCTCGGTCCAGGTCGAGACGCGCCCGCTGCCGAGCAGCCACACCCACCGACCCTCCCTGTGCCTGAAGCGGGCCTCGCAGCGGAAGAACTCGAGCTCGCCGGCGAAGTGGCGCGCCAGCAGCGCCCGCACCTCCGCGAGGTCGTCGGGGTGCACCCGAGCCGTCAGGTCCTCGATGCGCATCGGCCCGAGCTCCGCGAGCGTGTGGCCGATGAAGGCCGCCCACCGCTCGTTGAGGCGGAGCTCGCCGGTCTGCACGTTCCACTCCCAGGTGCCCGCGTCCGTGCCGCGGAGGATGTTGTCGAGGCGCGCCCGCTTGCGGGCGAGCTCGCGGGCCGCGACCTTGCTCGCGGTGATGTCGGCCTGCGTCGAGACGAACTTCACGATCTCCCCGTCCTCGCCGAAGAGCGGCGCGATGACCGTGTCGACCCAGAAGAGCGAGCCATCGCGGGCCCGGTTGCACACCTCGCCGTGCCACGCGGAGCCCGACCTGATCTTCGCCCACACCTCGGCCCAGAAGCTCGCGTCGTGCGCCCCCGAGCTGAGGAGCGTGTGCCGCGCCCCGATCAGCTCCTCTCGGCTGTAGCCGCTGACCGCGCAGAAGACCTCGTTGACGTCCAGGATCCGTCCGTCGGAGTCGGTGGCCGAGAAGAGCAGGTGCGACTGGATGGTCCGCAGCAGCGCCTCCTTCTCGCGGATCGCGGCCGCCCGCTGCTGCCGGCTCTCCGTCAGCTCCGTGATGTCGTGCGCGAGCACGTAGAAGCCGCGGACCTCGCCGCGGTGGAGGTCCGGCAGGTAATGGACGAGGAGCTGGCGCACGCCGCTCCCGTCCGGCTGGACCAGCGCGCGCTCGAACACCTGCCGCTCGCCGCGCAGCACGGCCTCGGTGTGCGGGCGGTTGTCGGTGAGGAAGTCGTCGCCGAGCAGATCCCGCAGCTTCCACGCGCTCATGCTCGCGTGGCTGCTGCCGAACCAGCGCTGGTACGCGTGGTTGGCGAAGCGGCGGGTCAGCTTCGCGTCCCAGTACCCGATCATCGAGGGCAGCGCGTCGAGGATCGTCTGCAGATCGCGGCGCGCCGTCTCGAGCTGCGCCGTGCGCTCCCGGACCAGCCCCTCGAGCTTCGCGCTGAGCCCCTGCAGCTCGCGCTCGACCGCCTTGTGCGCGCCGACGTCGCGGATCGCCCGCCCAACGCCGACGACCGCGCCGTCGGCGCCCGTGATCGGCGTGATGGTGACCGACACCTCGACGAAGGACCCGTCGCGCCGACGGCACACCTGGTCGAAGGGCTGCACCGCCCGACCGTCACGCACCGAGCGGCCCGCGGACTCCTCGGTGCGGCTCGTCGCCAGCGTCGGGACCAGCTCGTGGAAGGGCCGCCCCAGCGCATCTTCGGTCGAGAAGCCGAAGATCCGCGCCGCCGCCTGGTTCCACCCGGTGACGCGGCCGTCGAGCCCCTGGGTGATGATCGCGTCGCTCGAATTCTCGACGATCGTCGCGATCTGGGCCTGACCCGCGAGGATGAGCGCGCGGCGCCGCCGCCCCACCAGGTACAGGTGCAGGAGCGCCGCGGCCAGGCCCGAGATCAGCGCGCCGACACCGAACACGAGGGCCGGGTGGAGGAGCTCGAGGCCCTCGATGAAGTCCGGGGTGGCGCGCAGCTCGATCCGCCACACCCGCCCGAACACGGGGCGCTGCAGCACGTACACCAGGGCGCCCTCCGGCGCGGCGCCCGGCGGGCCGAAGAAGCGCGAGAAGGCGCCCGACGGCTCGCTGTCGTCGAGCGTGAGCTCGAGGTCCAGGCCGAGGCCCTCGATGTCGGCGAGCACCTCCTCGAGCACCAGCGGCGCGTAGATCCAGCCGATCCCCGCGGCGAGCCGCTCCGCCGGCGAACCCTGCGGCGCCCCGGGCTCGTACACCGGCAGCAGCAGGAGAAAGCCCTGCGCGCGCCGCTCGACCGCCTGCACGAGCGTGATCGGCCGGGTGATCGTCGCCTCACCGGTGCTCAGCGCCACATCGGCCGCGAGCCGGCGGTTCTCCTCGGAGCCGATATCGAGCCCGAGCGCCGCCTGATTGCGCTCGATCGGCTCGATCATCTGGATGACGTAGCGCTCGCCCGGCGAGGGCCCGAGCTCCTTGATGTGAAAGTCGGCGCCCTCGCGCCGCGCCTCCGCCAGGAACGCCGCCTCGTCGTCGCGCGAGACCCGGCGGATGAAGCCGAAGCCCCGCGCCCCCGGGAACTCGTCGCGCGACTCATAGTAGGCGCGGAAGAGGTGGCGCGTCGTCCGGGCGCCGCCGATGAGCCCCACCACCGCCCGCACCTCCCGCAGGCCGTCCTCGTAGCCGCGAAAGCGCGTCGAGAGCCGCTCGACCGCCCCGAGCGCCAGCGCTTCGAAGTCGTGCCGCGCCTTCACCCCGTTGTGACGCGCCTGACGCCAGGTCGCCAGCGTGGTGAGCAGGAGCCCGACGAGCACGACCCCCAGGAGCGGCCCCCGCGCGCTCAACTCCCGCCGCCAGCGTGTGCCGCCAATTGTCGGCGAAGGCAGAATGATCGACCTCTTCTCCCAAACCCCACGCGAAGTCTAACAAGACCCCGCTCGGGGCTCAAGGACGCCCTCTCTCTCCCCACTTACACGTGGCCGCGCACACACGGTGACAAGGTGACTCTACGTAAGGTCTGTACCTTCCCCGTTGACAGCTCTCGGGACGTGCGTCCTCGCCCTCACGCGGGCCGACGCGCGGTCATCACCCCGTGGATCGAGCCGTCGTCGCGGGGCAGGTTCTGCAGCTCGACGAATCCAGCCTCCGTGAAGAGGTCGGCGTAATACCCGGTGGTCTTGTACACGTAGGCGCCGAAGTCGTCGTAAGGCAGGTAGCTGTGCTCCCACGCGATCGAGAGCGCCGGGTTCTGGTCGCGGAAGGGCTCCGCGACCAGCAAGGTGCCGCCCGGGGCGAGCGACGCGTGAGCCTTGCGGAGGAGCATTCGGCACACGTCCGGCGGCCAGTCTGCGAGGACGCGCGAGAACATCACCAGGTCGAACCCGCCCAGCGGCAGGTCGTCGCGGAAGAAGTCTCCCTCGACGATCGTGACCCGCTCGCCGGCGCCTCGCGCGGCCACGTTCGCGCGCCCGAGCGCGGCCGCCTTCGGCAGGTTGAAGACGGTCGAGTGGAGGTGCGGGTGACGGCGGGTCACCTCGCAGGCCATCGTCGCGTCGCCGCCGCCGACGTCGAGGATCCGCCGGACCTGTCCGAAGTCGAAGCGCTTCTCGATCGACGCCAGCGTCAGCAGCGCCCCCTCCCGCATCCAGTCGTGCAGCAGCGCCACGTCGCTGTCGGCCTGGGGGGGGTAGCGGACCGGATAGGGCACCGGCGCCCCGCGGACCACGCCCGACATCTCGTGCATCGCCGCCGTCCGCCAGTAGCGCATGAACTCGCGGTAGAAGTACGCGGTCGTCGGATCCGCCAGCACGGCGAGCAGGGGCCCGTTGCTGTAGATCATCCGGCCCTCGGGATCCCTGCGGGCCTCGAGCAGCCCCGCCGTCTCGAGCAGCACGAGCCACTTGTGGCCCCGGTGCGGATCCAGCCCGAGCGCCGAGATCAGCTCCGCCTCCGCGCGCGGCCCCTTGGCCAGCGCCGCCTCGAGCCCGAGGTCCAGCGCCGCGAAGAGGCACGTGGCCTTCCCGGCCCCGGCGAGGATCTCATAGAAGAGGTCCTGCAGTTGGACCCCGCTCATGCCCTGATTGGCCGCCATCGACGCTCCGATCACACGCTCCCTTTATCAGACGCGACCACCCCGCACAAGGCGATGACATCGCGCCCGACTCGTCCCCGCGCGTCGCCTTCTCTCCCCGCGCGGACGCGCCAGGCGTGTCCTCGCGCGCCCTTCGTTGCACGCTCAAATCGCGCGTAGATCGGCGCAGAGCCGCGCCGTGAGCGTCCACCGCGGACATGCACCTCGCGGACGCGTGCCGCCGCTGGCATAGTGCTCCCCTCGCGTCCTCCGGACCGAGCGCTGACGCCAATGACACGTCCGGTGAAGCTCACAACACTCTCCGACGTGCGGCGCTTCTTCCGCCGCAACGAGCGCCCGATCTATTTCGTCGGCGCCACGAGCTTCAACCTGCACGGCCTCGAGGAGTGGGTGC
>CAZMML010000128.1:0-8028 GCA_964567335.1 uncultured Nannocystis sp.
CTCCCGCTCGCCATGAGCCAGGAGGCCGAGCTCGACGCCGTCTACATGGGCGAGGCGCTGCGCCTCGCCGCCGCCGCCGCCGCGCGCGGCGACGTCCCGGTCGGCGCCCTCGTCGTCCTGGGCGGCGCCGTCATCGGCGCCGGCTTCAACACCCGCGAGTCCGCCGCCGACCCGACCGGCCACGCCGAGATCGTCGCGCTCCGCGAGGCCTGCCGCGCGCGCGCCCGCTGGCGGGTCGACGGCGCCACCCTCTACGTCACCCTCGAGCCCTGCCCGATGTGCGCCGGGGCCCTCGTCAACGCCCGCGTCGCCCGCCTCGTCTACGGCGCCGCCGACCCCAAGGCCGGCGCCGCCCGCTCCCTCTTCAACCTCTGCGACGACCCCCGCCTCAACCACCGCATGCGCGTCACCCCCGACGTCCGCGCGAGCGAATGCGCCGCGCTCCTCCAGTCCTTCTTCCAAGCGGCCCGCGCCCGCGCCCGCTCCGCCCGCCGTGACTGACCTCGACCCCGTCCTGCAGCTCCTCGCCCACGAGCGCCTCCGCGTCGACCGCTGCGAGCGCGGCCGGACCACCTTCTTCTCCCACCTCGGCGCCGCCCCCCGCCTCGTCCCCGGCCCCTGGCTCGGCCACCGCGACCTCCTCTACGCCCTCGCCCTCGCCAACATCAGCCCCGCCCAGCGCGCCAGCCTCGCCCGCGCGGTCCTCGTCGACCACGGCCGCGAGTTCGGCGTCGGACGCCTGTCCCTCATGACCTGTCCCTCAGGACTCCCATTCGGCGGCTCCTCCCTCCTCATGCGCCCGCGCGGCGGCGGCCCGACCTGCCTCTACACCTGGGCCTTCGCCCCCGACGCCGCCGCCGCCCGCTGCGACTGGCTGCTCCTCCGCGCCGAGCCGACCTGGGCCCTGGACGACCCCCCGCCGCCGCTCCGCCCGAACGCGCTCGCCACCCTCGACGCCCTCGGCCTCGACGTCCTCGTCTTCGTCGCCACCGCCGTGTGCGCCCGCCTCGTCGCCGACCGCTGCCTCGCCGACGTCGTCGCCACCGCCCACCCGCGCTTCCTCCCCCACCTCGCTACCCACGACCCGCACGCCCGCGTCCGCCTCTGGCCCCACGACGCCTTCGACCCCCGGACCTTCGACGCGGTCCTCCGGGGCAGGTCCAAGAGGCCAGACGCGCCCCTCGCCTTCGTCCTCGTCGACGCCCCCGAGTCGCTGCGCCGCGGCCTCCAGACCTGGCTCTCGGGCCAGCCCAAGACCCGCCCGGTCGAGCTCGTCCACGCCGGCTGCCCCGGCCGCGCCGACCGCGGCGACCTCGCCCGCCTGTGGGAGGCCTGCGGCCGCCCCGCCGTCCTCCTCCGCGGCGACCCCGAGTGGAGCGCGGGCGGCACCTCGCTCCTGCGCGGGCTCGGCGCCCGCGTCGAGGCCCACACCGAGTCGACCCAGCAGAGCCTCCTCTAGCCCCAACGCCCGCGACGCCGATCCCTCGCCCGCAGAAACGCGGAGGGTCGATCGCGGAAGATCGCGGCGCCCGGAGCCCGCCACCTCTGGAGAGGCCAACTCCGCGATCGACCGCGACGGCCCCTGTGGGGCGCCGCGGCCACGCGCCACGCCCGTGCGCCTGCGCGCCGCGCTCGCCCGCGCGTGGCCCGGGCGACGCGCCCGTGCGAGACTCGGCGCCCGGAATGGAGGGGTCTGGGCCAAGCCCAGCCGAGCGCGCCGAGCAGCGCCTCGGCGTCGTGCTGCGGGACAGGTACCGGATCGATCAGGTCCTCGGTGTCGGTGGCATGGCGACCGTCTACCAGGCGACCCACCGCAACGGCCACCGGGTCGCGCTCAAGATCCTCCGCGCCGAGCTGAGCGTCCACCAGGAGCACCGCCGACGCTTCATCCGCGAGGCCTACGTCGCCAACTCGATCGACCACCCCGGCGCCCTGCGCGTCCTCGACGATGACGTCGCCGAGGACGGCTGCCCCTTCCTGGTGATGGAGCTCCTCCGCGGCGAGACCCTCGAGGCCCGCTACCGCCGCCTCCGCAAGCTCCCGCCAGGCGAGGTCCTCACGATCGCCCACGCCCTCTGCGATCTGCTCGTCCGCGCCCACGCCGCCGGCGTCGTCCACCGCGACATCAAGCCCGACAACATCTTCCTCACCGAGCGCGGCGAGGTCCGGCTCCTCGACTTCGGGATCGCCCGCGCCCGCCAGGAGGGCGCCTCGGCCACGCGCACCGGACACCTCCTCGGCACGCCCGCCTACATGCCGCCCGAGCAGGCGATCGGCCGGCGCCACGAGATCGACGGACGCAGCGACCTGTGGGCGCTCGGGGCGACCATGTTCGCGCTGCTCGCCGGCCGCGCCGTCCACCAGGCCGACGCCCCCGAGGAGATGATCGTCCGCTCCGCCACCCTCCCGGCCCCCGCGCTCGCGGACATCGAGCCCTCGGTCCCCGCCCCGATCGCCGCCCTCGTCGACCGCGCCCTCGCCTTCGCCCCGCAGGGCCGCTTCCCCGACGCCGCCGCCATGCAGGCCGCGATCGTCGAGGCCCACCTCGCCGCCTTCGGGACCCCCCTCCAGCCCCTCCAGCCCCCGGGCCCCGCGCCCGCCGACGCCCCGCCCCTCTCGGGCGGCCTCGCCACCTTCGCCGCCGAGACCCTCGCCTCCGATCCCAACCGCGCGCTCACCCGCGCCGACGGCCCCGCCCCGCTCGCCTCCTCCGCCTCGCTCGACCTCGACGACCCCAGCCCCATCCTGGGGCCCGCCGCCTCCGCCTCGCCGCCCGCGCTCCCACCGCCGCCGCCCCTCTCGTCGCCGCCCTCGGTCCGGCGGCGCAGGCTCCTCGGCGCCGGCCTCTCGCTCCTCGGCCTCGGCGGTCTCGGCGCCTGGATCTTCGCCGCCCCGTCCGGCGCGTGCGCCCGCAACGCCGACTGCCAGCGAGAAGGCGCCCCCAGGTCGATCTGTCGCAAGGACCAGGGCCGCTGCGTCGCCCTCGAGACCGATCGCTGCCGCGTCCTCGCCCGCGACCACGAGCTCGCCGACGACGACACCCTGTGGGTCGGCGCCATGTACCCGATCTCCGACGCGACCACCGACTACGGCCTCGAGGCCAGCCGCTGCGTCGAGCTCGCCCGCGACGACTTCGCCGACGTAAGCGGCGGACTCCCGCCGACCCGCCCCGGCGGGCGCCCGCGGCCGATCGGCGTCGTCCTCTGCGACGACACCGCCGACCACGAACGCATCGCCGCTCACCTCGTCGACGAGGTCGGCGTCCCCGCGATCATGGGCTTCCGCGCGAGCAAGGAGGTCCTCGACCTCGCCAGCGCGCAATTCGTCCCCAAGGGGGTCCTCGCGCTCGCCTCGAACACGGCCGCCATGCTCGTCGACATCCCCCACCCGCCGGGCGAGCCGCGGCTCGTCTACCGCGTCACCACCAGCGCCACCATGAGCGCCCCCGCGAGCGTCGCCTTCCTCCGCGGGGTCATCGGGCCCGCCACCGCGCCCGACGAGCCGCTCCGGATCGCCATCGTCCGCAACTCCTCCGCCACCGGCGCCAGCCACACCGACGCCATCTTCACCGCCCTCGCCGACACCCGCCCGCCCGGCGGCCGCGAGGAGGTCCGGCCCTTCCTCGTCGCCGACGCCCCTGACCACGACCCCGCGCTCTACCGCAAGGCCGCCGCCGAGGTCGCCGCCTTCGCGCCGCACTTCATCGTCGACGGCGGCGCCGTCGTCCAGACCCCCCTCTTCATCGAGCGCGCCTGGCAGGAGGGCCCGCGCCCGCGCTACATCTACGGCGGCCTCGACGACGACGTCCGGGCCGAGCTCGTCGCCACCTGGCCCGACATCACCGCTCGCTTCGTCACCATCGGCGTCGGCCTGAGCCGGGCCCGCTCCAAGTTCGCCGCCCACCACGCCGAGGTCTTCGGCGCCAGCCCCTCGCGCCTCTCGCCCACCCCTTACGACGCCTTCTACACCCTCGCCTACGCCGCGCTCGCCCTCGGCGACGCGCCGATCACCGGCCGCGCCCTCGCGCGGGCGATCCCTCGCCTGGTCCCGCCGGGCGAGCCGATCGAGGTCGGCCCCGCCGGGATCTACCCCGCCGCCGCTGCCCTCGCGCGCGGGAGCAACATCGATCTTCAGGGCACCTACACCTCTCTCGATTTCGACCCCCGCACCGGCGACGCGACCGCCGAGTTCACCGCCTTCTGCTTCGGCCCCCGGGGCGACCTCGTCGAGACCGACCTCCGCCTGGGCCCGCGCCCCCCCGCGACGATCCACGCCTGGCCCTGCCCCGCGCGCTGACCCGCTCCCGCGCGTGCGCTGCTGACAGCCTGACCCCGCGGGCATACCCTGGGCCCCCCCATGGATCTCGAGCGACTCGAAGCCCTCGCCCTCGCCGACGACCGCGCCGCCGCCCTCGCCGGCCTCCTCCCCGGGACCCCCGAGCACGACTATTGGCGCGGCGTCCACCTCCAGCACCGCGGCGAGCTCGACGAGGTCGACGCGCTCCTCGCCGCCTGGAAGCGTCGCCGCGACGACGACGCCCTCCACGCCCGGCTCGCACGGCGCCAGCTCCTCCTCCGCGCCGGCCTCGAGCTCCGCCACTTCGAGAAGATCCGCTTCGAGGCCGGCGTCCGCCTCGACGACGAGGCCGAGGCCGTCGCCGCCGCCGCCCAGCGCTACCCCGCCCGCCTCGACCCCGCCCTGCTCGCCGAGGCCGCCCTCGTCAAGGACGCCATGGGCCGCGCCAGCGACCTCAGCTACGTCACCGACTGGGCCCTCCCCGACCTCGCCCGCCTGCCCCTCGACGCCACCCAGCGGCGCAGCCTCCTCCAACGGCTCACCCGGACCGGCGTCCCCGGCCTCGTCGACCTCGTCGCCGCCGACCTCGCCGAGAAGAGCTCGCGCGGCTTCGGCTCGCTCCCGATCCACGGCCGCCTCACCCTCGCCCAGCTCCACGAGCTCGCCGCCGCCGCGCCCGAGCTCCGCAAGGCCTCCGCCTGGGTCAGCGCGGTCCTCACCCGCCTCCGCCCCCCCGCTCACGTCGACTGGCACCACGACCTGGACGCCCGCGCCGCCTACCTCGCCGAGCTCTCCGCCTTCGTCGAGCCGCTCTCGCCCGCCTTCAACGCCCTCAAGGCCCAGGTCCTCTACCACCAGCTCGACCTCGACCGCCGCCTCGGCCGCTACGACCGCGGCCGCTTCCTCCGCTACCTCGCCCTCCCGCGCAAGACCAGCTACGCCCGCGCCGAGCGCCTCCGCGGCGTCCCCGCCGGCCAGCTCGTCGAGCTCGGCCAGGACGCCGCCGCTGGCTCCGGCCTCGAGATCGTCGCTGACGACGAGGCGCTCGTGTGCGAGTACCTCGGGCACTTCCTCCTCGCCGAGGAGGGCCGCGACTTCGCCGAGCACCTGCAGGGCGACTGGCTCGCAGAGCAGCTCGCCGTCACCCGCCTCCTCGCCGGCGACGCCGACGGCGAGCGCTGGGCCGCGCTCCTCGGCCAGACCCGCCTCGCCGCGCTGCGCGAGCGCGTCGACATCGAGCTCACCGCCCGCAACCCCGCCCGCCTCCTGGGCGACGCCCCCGCCGCCCTCGAGGTCGACCTCAAGAACGTCCCGCGGCTCGTCGTCAAGGTCTATCGGATCGACGCGCTCGCCTACTTCCTCGCGCGCGGCGCCCGGGTCGACACCAGCGTTGACCTCGACGGCCTCGTCGCCAGCGACGAGCAGGTGATCCTCCGCGACGCCCCCGCGATCCGCCGCGAGCGCCGCACGATCGCCCTCCCGAGCTGCGCCCGCCCCGGGACCTACGTCGTCGAGCTCATCGGCGGCGGCAAGTCGAGCCGCGCCCTCCTCCAGCGCGGCGCCCTCCGCTACACCCTGCGGATCGGCGCCGCTGGCCCGACCCTGCGCGTGCTCGACGAGCGCGGCGCCCCCGTCGAGGGCGCCCGGATCTGGCTCGGCGGCCGCGAGCTTGCCCCCCGCGAGGACGGCGCGATCACGATCCCCTTCTCCACCGCCCCGGCCCGCGTCCCCATGCTCCTCGTCCACGGCGACGTGGCCCAGCTCGAGCTCCTCGACCACCCCGCCGAGCACTATCACTTCTCCGCCGGGTTCCACCTCGAGCGCGAGTCGCTCGTCCCCGGCAAGACCGCCCGGATCCTCGTGCGACCGAGCCTCACCGTCGCCGGCTGGCCCGCCCCCCTCTCGCTCGTCGAGAACCCCAGGGTCGACATCAGCGTCGTCGCCCGCGCGCAGAACACCTCCAGCAAGACCCAGCCGATCGACCTGCGCGACGACGCCGAGGCCCTCGTCGAGCTCAACGTCCCCGAGGACGCCGCCCAGGTCGTCGTCACCCTCAGCGGCCAGGTCCGCGTCGTCTCGACCCAGAGGACCCTCGACCTCTCGGACCGCGCCTCCGCCCCGATCGGCCGGATCCACAGCACCCCGCAATTCGAGGCGCTCCACCTCGCGCGGACCGACGCCGGCCACGTGCTCTACCTGCTCGGAAAGACTGGCGAGGCACGACCCGGCCGGGCCCTCGCCGTGTCCTTCAAGCACCTCGCCGTGACCTTCGAGGCGCAGGTCACCCTCGAGACCGACGCCGAGGGCCGGATCGAGCTCGGCGCGCTCCCCGGGATCGAGCGCGTCAGCGCGACCTTCCCCTCGGGCGAGTGTCAGAGCTGGGACCTCCGCCCCGAGCCCGCGACGCCGCCCGCGATCCACGCCCTCGCCGGCGCGCCGCTCCTCGTCCCGGAGGTCGCGGATCCCCCGGCGCGGCTCGCCGACGTCCTCCAGCTCGTCGAGCTCCGCGCCGGCGTCCCCGCCCACGACCGCACCCCGCTCGTCAGCGCGTCCGAGCGCACCCTCGTCGTCTCCGACGCCCTCCCGCCGGGCGACTACCTCCTGCAGCGCCGCGGCGCCCCAGACCTCCGGATCTCCCTCCTCCCCCCCGCCTCCGGGGTCGCCGAGGGCTGGGCCTTCGCGGGTCCCCGCGCGCTCGAGCTCTCCCGCACCCCGCCCCTCCTCACCGCCCTCTCGGCAGACGACCAGCGGCTCACGCTCCGCCTCACCCACGCCCACCCCTCCACCCGCATCCACGTCCTCGCCACCCGCTACCTCCCGAGCCGCGCCCTCCCCCGGAGCCTCGCCCGCCCGCCGCGCTCGCCGCTCCTCGCCGAGACCCCGCCTGCGCTCTCCCACTACGTCTCGGGCCGCGACATCGGCGACGAGTACCGCTACGTCCTCGAGCGCAAGAACCACCCGCGCCGCCCCGGCGTCCTCCTCGACAAGCCCGGCCTCCTCCTCAACCCCTGGGCCGTGCGAGCCACCGCCACCGGCGCGCAGCAGGCCCGCGGCGGCGGCGCCTACTCCGCCGGCGCCCCGCGGCCCGCCAACGCCCCGGCCCCCGCGACCCAGATCGCCCGCGGCGAGCCTGCCCTCGACCCCGGCGCCTTCGCCAGCCTCGACTTCCTCCCGGCCGCCGCCCGCGTGCTCGCCAACCTCCGCCCCGACGAGCGCGGCGAGCTCTCGATCTCCCGCGCCGACCTCGGCGACGCCCAGCACGTCCGCGTGATCGTCGTCGACCCCGCCCTCACCACCTCCGCCGACCTCGCGCTCCCTGAGCTGGAGCTCACCCCGCGCGACCTCCGGCTCCGCCTCGCCCTCCCGCACGAGCGCCACTTCCGCGAGGAGCGCCGCGTCGAGGGCGCCGCCGCCGGCGCCACCCTCGTCGTCGACGACCTCCGCTCCGGCAAGCTCGAGCTCGTCGACACCTCCGCCCGCGCCCTCCAGGTGCTCCTCTCGCTCGGCGCCCCGGAGGCGCTGCGCGAGTTCAGCTTCCTCACCGAGTGGCACACCCACGATGAGCGGACCCGGCGCGCCCGCTACTCCAAGTACGCCTGCCACGAGGTCCACCTCTTCCTCTACTTCCGCGACCCCGACTTCTTCGCCCGCGTCGTCCGCCCCTACCTCGCGCACAAGCGCCGCAAGACCTTCATCGACCGCTGGCTGCTCGGCGACGACCTCGCCGACTAC
>CAZMML010000129.1:0-8020 GCA_964567335.1 uncultured Nannocystis sp.
GACGTGCCGCTGGATCTCTGCGAGGCGCGCGACCCCAAGGGCCTCTACCGCCGCGCCCGCGCCGGTGAGATCACCGGCTTCAGCGGGATCGACGCCCCCTACGAGGCGCCGGAGGCGCCCGAGCTCCGCCTCACCGCCGGCGCGGACACCACGCCCGAAGGCCACGCGGCCGCGATCATCGCCTTGCTCGCGGCAAGCGACGTGCTTTGCGCACCCTAGATCCGAGATCGCCCAAATGTTGACCACCTCCGCAGCATCTCCGTGAGCATCATCTCGCGGCCGTGCGGCTCGGCCCCTGCTGCGCGCAGCCGCACGGCCCGACCCTCCCTTCGCCAGGCTTGCCCCCTGTTGCGCCGCCCCGGACAGGCCCATACTCTCCCCCGCGAATGAGTAAGGACGATCTGATCGAGTTCGAGGGAACCGTCACCGAGGTTCTCACGGGCGGGCTGTTCAAGGTGGAGATCGACAAGGATCACCACGTGCTCGCCCACCTCGCCGGCAAGATGCGGCGCTTCCGGATCAAGGTCGTGCTTGGTGACCGCGTGACCGTCGGCGTCACCCCCTACGATCCCTCCCGCGGACGGATCGTCTACCGGGCGCGCTAGCAGCGGCGCTGGCGCGACCTCCCGCGCTGTCTCTTGAGCCAGGCACGTGGCTGCGCAGGTCGGCGCGGGCCCGCACGTTGCCGGCCGGCGGGATCGGTGTTACTCCGCGATCATGCGCAAGGTGGGGACGGGGCTGCTGTGGGCCTGCGCGCTCGTGGTCGGCTGCGCTGACGACACCCCGCAGCAGACCGAGACCGAGGCGGCGAGCACCAGCAGCGACGCGTCGACCGGCGAACCGACGACCTCCTCGAGCGGGCCCGACACCGACGCGACGACCGGCGCCCCCTCGCTCTGTGGCAACGGCGACGTCGACCCCGGCGAGACCTGCGACGACGGCAACCTCGACAACTCCGACGCCTGCCTGACGAGCTGCGCCCTCGCCACCTGCGGCGACGGCTTCGTCCAGGAGGGCGCCGAGCAGTGCGACGACGGCAACGGCGACAACTCCGACACCTGCACCAACCTCTGCGCGCAGGCCCGCTGCGGCGACGGCTTCGTCCAGCTCGGCGCCGAGCAGTGTGACGACGGCAACAAGCAGGACGACGACGCCTGCACCAACGCCTGCACCCAGGGCGACCTCGACCCCTGCGGCAACGGCCTCCCCGACCCCGGCGAGGCCTGCGACGACGGCAACCTCGACAACACCGACAGCTGCCTCGACACCTGCCAGGTCTACTCCTGCGGCGACGGCTGGCAGCACAGCGTCTTCGAAGAGTGCGACGACGGCAACCCCGACGACAGCGACGACTGCGTCGACTGCCTCCACGCGACCTGCGGCGACGGCTACCTCCACCTCGGCGTCGAGGGCTGCGACGACGGCAACCCCGACAACAGCGACGACTGCCTCGCCTCCTGCGAGCTCCCGAGCTGCGGCGACGGCTTCGTCCACGCCGGCGTCGAGGTCTGCGACGACGGCGTCAACGACGGCGCCTACGGCGGCTGCCAGCCCGACTGCGCCTCGCTCGCCCCGCACTGCGGCGACAACTCGCTCGACCCGCAGTTCGAGGAGTGCGACGACGGCAACCACGATCCCGGCGACGGCTGCGACGCCGACTGCGTCAAGGAGCTCCCGCCCGAGTGCAAGGGCTACGTCCTCCTCAAGGAGGCCGACCGCACCTTCGACTTCAACGACGGCCCAGGCATGGTCGAGAAGTGCGACACGACGATGGACGGCAAGTGGTACCGCTTCGGCCTGCCCGCGGGGACGAAGATGCCGCTCGAGGCGCCGAAGCCCTACGCGTGCGGCACCGACTCGCCGGGCTGGATGGTCGGCACCCACCCCGCGCCCGAGGACGGCATCGTCGACCGCATGGTCTGCTTCGTGTGGGAGAACGAGTGCGACTGGCAGGCCATGATCAAGGTCCTGAACTGCGGCGACTACTTCGTCTACAAGCTCGCCGACCCGCCCGAGTCGTGCCTCCGCTACTGCGCGATCCCCTGAGCCGATCGGGCCCCGCGAACATGTCCGAAGATCCTGCGCGCAGGGGCGCCGCCGGCCGCGCGATCTCGGGCGCGCAGCCGGCCCCGATCCGTTGTACCCTCGCGGCGGAGACCCCATGACGCTGACCCCCGAGCAGGAGTGGATCCTGGTCGCCTGCGGCCTCATCGCCCACGCCGACGGCGAGCTCAAGGAAGGCGAGTCGGAGCTGATCCTCGCCATGCTCGAGGACCGGATCTCGGACGCCGAGTACGCCCGCTGGGTCGATCTCTTGCGCGACCAGGCCGCCCTCCGCCGCGCCTTCGCCGAGCTCCCGCCGCCCCTCCCGGCCTTCGCCGAGGACACCCTCGAGGTCGCCTGGGCGATGGCCCTCGCCGACGGCGAGGCGAGCGCCGCCGAGCTCGGCGTCATGGAGGAGCTCGCCGCCCAACTCGGCGTCACCCCGGACGAGCTCGCCGCCTGGCGCCCGCGCTGGAACGCCCAGGCCGCCGATCTCGGCGAGCACATCGCCGCCTTCGCCGCCGTGCTGATCCACCACGACGGCGTCCTCGACGAGGCCGAGGTCGAGCAGTACCAGGCGCTCCTCGCCCGCCTCCCCCTGCCCGCCGAGCGCCGCGACCAGCTCGCCGCGACCTACCTGTCCGCCTGTCCCAAGCTCGACCACGTCGGCGCCCGGCTCGCCGCCCTCCCGCGCGAGCGGAGGCTCGCGGTGCTGCGCGCGATAGGTCCGCTGGTGTCCGCCTCCTCGCGCCCGCAGCTCGGCCGCGACTTCTTCCTCGACCTCGCCGCCTTCGCCGCCGTCCCCCGCGAGCAGGCGCTCCGCCTCCTCTTCGCCTGAGCCTCAGCGCGTCACGCTCAGGCGCCCGCGGCCCTCGTGGTGCGCGAGCGCCAGCTCGCAGAGGTGCGCGATCAGGTCGGCGTAGCCCACGCCCGCGTGCTCGATCAGCTTGGGGTACATGCTGATCGTCGTGAACCCCGGCATCGTGTTGATCTCGTTGAGGTAGACGGCCAAGGTGCTGCGGTCGACGAGGAAGTCGATCCGCGCCAGCCCCTTGCAGCCCGCGACGCGGAAGGCCCGCAGCGCGGTCGCCTTGAGCTCCGCCGCGACCTCGGCCGGCAGGCGCGCCGGGATCTGCAGCGTGGCGACGTCCTTGAGGTACTTGTTGTCGTAGTCGTACCACTCGCCCGGCGGCAGGCCGATCTCGCCCGGCTCGCTGACCATGGTGTACGCGTCGCCGTTGCCGAGGAGCGCGAGCTCGACCTCGCGGGCGTCGATCCCCTTCTCCACGATCAGCTTCGTGTCGTAGCGCGCGGCCAGTGCCAGCGCCCGTTGCAGCGACACATCCTCCTCGACCCGAGAGACCCCGACCGAGCTGCCCTGGTTCGCCGGCTTGACGAAGCAGGGGAACCCGATCCGCTCGCCGATCGCGTCGAAGAGCGCCTGCCGCTCGCTCGCGGTCGCCAGCATCTCCGAGTGCATCTCGATCCACGGCACCACCGGCACCGGCGGCGACTGGGTGTGCAGCACGTGCTTGATCAGCGCCTTGTCCATGCACAGCGCCGACGACAGCACACCCGAGCCGACGTAGGGCAGCCCGAGCACCTCGAGCAGGCCCTGGAAGGTCCCGTCCTCGCCGTAGGGCCCGTGCAGCGCCGGGAAGACCAGGTCGGGCCGCAGCGCGCGGAGGTCGCGGACCGGCTCACCCTCGGCGATCACCGCGGCCAGCGGCGTCCCGAGCGGCGCGGTCCGCCACCCGCCGTCGCGGCGGATCCCGAGCAGCACCGGCGTGAAGCGGCGCGGATCGAGGGCCTTGAGGATCTCGGTCGCGCTGCGGAGCGAGATCTCGTGCTCCGAGCTGCGACCACCGAACACGAGCAGAAGACGACGCGTGGGCATTGCGAAGGGACGCTACCACGCGCGACGCGGGCGCCGTGATTCCTGGCTCGCGCCGCCCGCGTGACGAGCAAGCTCACGACGCCGCGAAGTCTCCGACGGGGCGGCGGCGCCGGGGATCTTGGCGCTGGTCGACGAGCGCGCGCGTCGCAATGAGGGCTCAGCCCCGATCGAGGTAGCGGAGGAGGGCGAGGGCGATGAGGTCCTGGATCTGGCGGCTACGGGCGGCGGGGCGAGCGCGGCCGGTCATGAGGACGCTGAAGCCGAGCGCACGACCGCCGTCGGACGTGGCGACCACGCCGGACAGGGCGCTCACGCCGCTGATCGTCCCGGTCTTGCCGCGGAGGCGTCCATGGCCGGCGGGGAGGCGCATGCGCAGCGTCCCCTCCCCGCCCGCGGCGGCGAGCGCCGGCAGCAGCGCCTCGGAGGGCGACCCTGGATCGCGGGTCAGGGCCAGCACGCGGACCAGCCCGCGGGGGCTCGCCCGGCCGCGGAGGCTCAGCCCCGATCCGTTCTCGACCACCAGCTCCGCCGGTTCGTTGCCGGCCGCCCGCCACAGGGCGCTCAGGGCCTCTCGGCCATGTTCCCAGGAACCTGGCTCGCCCGACATCCGTCGACCGAGCGTCCGCAGCACCTGTTCGCTGGTGAAGTTGTTGGAGTACTTCAGCGCGCTCGCCAGGATCTCGATCAGCGGCGGGGAGCCGCGGGCCGCGACCTCGCGGGCGGACGGCGACGCCACGCCGACCTCGAGCGGCAGCCGCTCGCCGCCGAGCTCGGCGAGGACCCCCGCGAAGGCCTCGCCGGTGAAGCGCGCGGGGTCGCAGATCCGGCGGCGAAAGGTCGTCGCCCGGCGGACGCGCCCGCGCACCTGCACGACCGTCTCGCCGCCCTCGCACGCGCTCGCAACCTCGGCCGCAGGTCCGCGCCCGACCCCCGCGCGCCCCACCACACGGACGTGCGCGCTCGCGGGGGCGACCTCCACGCTGACCTCGTGGCCGTGCGGGCTCAGGGTCACCTCGACCGTGTTGAAGCTCAGCGAGAGCGCCCCGCTCGGCGCGAGGTAGCTCGGCCCCTCGCCGGGCGACTCCTCGTAGCCGGGTCCCCAGCGCTCCGGCGAGAAGGCCGAGTCGTCGACGACCAGCCGACGCGCGCCGAGGTGAGCCCCCGCCGCGATCACCTGCGAGGCCAGCTCGTGCAGCCCCTGCAGCTGGAGCGAGGGATCGCCGTCGCCGACCAGCACGAGCGCGTCGCCCTCGCGGAGCACCCGGGTGACGAAGCGATAGTCCGGCCCGAGCAGCTCGACCGCGGCGACCGCGGTGAGGATCTTGTGGTTCGACGCCGGGTTGAAGCGAGCCCCGCCGTCCTTGTCGAAGAGACCTGTCCCTGAGTCCAGATCCTCGACGAACACCCCGACGCCCGGGCCCGCCCGGCGCACCAGCGCCGCCAGGCGATCGCGCAGCGTCCGGTCAGGCGCGGGCTGACCGGTCGCCCGCCGCTGCGCCGCCCGTCGCGCGACCCCGGCGAGCCGCAGCTCGATCTGCCGCGACCACGAGCCGGCCTCGATCGGCGCCCCGAGCGTCGGCACGACCGGCCCCTCGCGCTCGTCCGCCTGCGCGGCCGGCAGCGGCACGGCCGTCTCCTGCGCAGGGCCGGCGGTTGCGAGCCCCGCGTAGGCGGTCAGGAGGGCGAGCAGGAAGCTGGCGACCTGGGGGAAGGGACGGGTCACAAGGGGTATCCCACCTTGCCCCACCTCCCCCGCTCAGGCAAAAAAACGTCTCCGCGCGAGGCGCGGAGCACCGGCGACGCGGCCTGGAATTGCTCCGGGCCGCGGCGAGCCAGCCCCAGACTAGCTCTTGTCGGCCTTCTTCTTCGGCTTCGCCTTCTTCGCGCCGGTCTCGGCCGGGGCGGCCTTGTTGGACTGACGAGCGGCGTGGGCCTCGGCGGCCTTGCGCCTCTGCCGGGCGATCATCTTGGCGCGGCTCTTGCGTTGGCGCATCTTCGGCGTGCGGCGATTGTCTCCGTATCCCATGGCGAACCTTTGCTCTCCGATCGACTTGAGCGGCGAAGGATGCGCGAGCGCGCGACCCCGGTCAAGAGGATCCTCGCCGCCCGCTGCGCGCCGCCGGCTCCTTTAGTAAAGTCCGCGCCCCATGCTTGACATCCGTCTCCTCCGCGAGGACAGCGCCAAGATCGCCGAGAACCTGCGGGACCGCGCCGCCCGCGTGTGGGACGGCGTCGATCCGGACGAGACCGCGCGCCGCCTGGTCCAGCTCGACCGCGCCTACCTCGACCTCCTGCGCGCGCAGGAGGATCTACGGCGCGCCCAGAACGAGAACAGCGCCGCCATGAAGGGCGTCGGCAAGCTCGCCAAGGACGAGCAGGCCGCCGCCCGCGCCCGCCTGATCGAGGAGGGCCGGGCGCTGCGCGAGCGCGAGAAGTCGCTCGCCCAGGAGACCGAGGCCGCGCTCGCCGCCCGCGACGAGGCCTGGGCGCGGGTCCCCAACCTGACCCACCCCGACGTCCCCCGCGGCAACACCGACGCCGATCACCGCGAGCTGCGCAAGGTCGGTGCGGTCCGCGACTTCGCCGCCGAGGGCTTCGCGCCCAGGGACCACCTCGCGCTCGCCGAGGCGCTCGACCTCGTCGACTTCGAGGCCGGCGCGCGGGTCGCCGGGCCCAAGTTCTACTACCTCAAGCGCGAAGCGGTCCTCCTCGACCTCGCCCTCCAGCACTTCGCGCTCGGCGTCGCCGCGCGCCACGGCTTCACGCTCCACGTCACGCCCGACCTCGCCCGCGCGGAGATCTTGCAGGGCCTCGGCTTCAACCCGCGCGGCGAGTCGACCCAGATCTACAGCGTCGCGGACAGCGACCTCTGCCTCGTCGGGACCGCCGAGATCACCCTCGGCGGCATGCTGCAGGACGCGATCCTCGAGGAGGAGCAGCTGCCCCTGCTGCTCTGCGGGCTCTCGCACTGCTTCCGCACCGAGGCCGGCTCGGCCGGCCAGGAGTCGCGCGGCCTCTACCGCGTGCACCAGTTCACCAAGGTCGAGCTCTTCGCCTTCACCCTGCCCGAGCAGAGCGAGGCCACCCACGAGCGCCTGCTCGCGATCGAGGAGGAGATCTTCCAGGCGCTCGAGATCCCCTACCGCGTCCTCGACATCGCCAGCGGCGACCTCGGCGGCCCGGCCTACCGCAAGTTCGACCTCGAGGCGTGGATGCCCGGGCGCGGCGCCTACGGCGAGATCACCAGCACCTCGAACTGCACCGACTACCAGGCGCGGCGCCTGCGGATCCGCTACCGCCCGCGCGGCGACGAGGGCGGCAAGGCCAAGCCGCGCAACGTCCACATGCTCAACGGCACGGCCGTCGCCACCTCGCGCGCGCTGGTGGCGATCCTCGAGAACTACCAGCGCGCCGACGGCGGCGTCGCCGTCCCCAAGGTCCTCCAGCCCCTCGTCGGCCGCGCCGCGATCGAGCCGCGCCGCTGAGAAGGAGCCCGCCATGTCCGCCCCTACGCCCAAGCCCCGCGCCCTCTCCGGGATCCAGCCCTCGGGCCAGCTCCACCTCGGCAACTACTTCGGCGCGATCGTCCAGCACCTCGCGCTGCAAGACCGCTGCCCCGGCGAGGCGCTCTACTTCATCGCCGACTACCACGCGCTCACCACCCTGCGCGACCCGGCCGCGCTGCGCCAGCTCAGCTTCGACGCCGCGCTGACCTACCTCGCCCTCGGCCTCGACCCCGCCAAGGCGCTCCTCTTCCGCCAGTCCGACGTCCCCGAGGTCCACGAGCTCGCCTGGCTGCTCGCCACCGTCACCGGCATGGGCCTGCTCGAGCGCGCCCACAGCTACAAGGACAAGGTCGCCCAGGGCATACGGCCCTCGGTGGGCCTCTTCACCTACCCGGTGCTGATGGCCGCCGACATCCTGATCTACGACGCCACGCTGGTGCCGGTCGGCAAGGACCAGCTCCAGCACGTCGAGTTCGCGCAGGACATGGCGACCTACTTCAACGAGGCCTACGGGATCGGCGACACCCCGCTGCTCGTCCGCCCCGAGCCGCTGCTCGGCAAGGCGCCGGTGGTC
>CAZMML010000130.1:0-7997 GCA_964567335.1 uncultured Nannocystis sp.
GCCGGCGAGCGCCTCGACCGGCCGGTGCTGTAAGTAGCGCCGGAGATCCGCGGCGGGCAGCCGGCGCCAACTCGCGCGACCTCATCGTCGACCCGCGAGTGTAGGAGTCGGCGACGGCGGGTCGCCGACGCCGTGTCACCCTCCGTCCTCCGCGCGGACCTCGACGAATGAGGCCCTGTCTGATCAGCCATGTTCCTTGCGGCGCGTGCTTTCGCCCGCCGCCGCACACGCCGACGCCTCTTGGCGGCGAGCAGCGGCGGATATACTCGGCCGAGGGCGACATGATTCACTACGACCAACCCCACCTCACGCTCCGTTGGGACGCCGACGGCAACATCGTGCTCGCCGCGTGGAAGGGCGATGTCCACGGCGAGCCGATGCGCGACGGGCTCGAGGAGGGCCTCAGGCTGATCGTCGAGAAGCGGGCCCACAAATGGCTCGTCGACGGCCGCGAGTTCAACTCGATCGACCCGGCCGACGTCAAGTGGGTCAACGACAACTGGATCCCGCGGGCCGTCGACGCCGGCATCGGCTGGATGGCCTTCGTCATGGCGAAGAAGGTCGTGATGGCGATGACGATGAAGTCGTTCATCGCGCGCATCAACCAGCGCGAGCTCAGCACCGCCTACTTCGACGACCTCGAGGGCGCACGCGCCTGGCTGCGCGCCCAGACGTGAGCGCCCGGCCCTCGCCAGCGTGACCGCATGGCCCACGATCCGTCCATCCCCATCTCCACCGCCCGCCTCGCGCGCCTGCGCGACGCCGTCGACCGGGCCGCCCAGGGCGCCTTCGCCGAGGCGCGCCAGGTCCTCGACGACGCGCCGGACGACGAGCTCGGCGCCGTCGAGCGCGCCGTCAGCGGCTTGATCCACGACTTCCGCCTGGCGATAGAGCAGAACGCGCTGGCGATCGACGACTTCTGCGCGTCGAAGCGCGAGCTGCTCGACAAGCTCGACATGATCGAGGCCCAGCACGCCGCGATCCAGAAGCTGTCGGCGCCGATCATCGACGTCTGGGACGGCGTCGTCACCGTGCCGCTCTCGGGTGTGCTCGACCGCACCGGCGCGCGGGAGCTGACGGCGGCGCTGCTGGCGTGGATCCACCGCGAGCGCACCGCGTGGGTGATCGTCGACCTGACCGGCGCGACCCGGCTCGACCAGGAGATCGCCGAGCACCTGCTGCGGCTGTCGAGCTCGGCCCGCCTGATGGGCGCGCGCTGCATGGTGACGGGGATCGGCCCGCAGGTGGCGCAGATCATGGCGTCACTCGGGATCTCGACCGACGACCTGCACCCGGTCGCTACCTTGAAAGAGGCGCTCCGCCGTTGCATGTCGCGCGCCTGAGCGCCGCCGCCCGCGCCGTCGCGTGGGTGCCGACTGCCCCGTCATTCCGGCGAGAACCTCACCCAGGTGAACCTCGCTCCCGCGGCGCCGACCCGGACGCCGGCCTACACCTGCGGTCCTCGCAGGCGCCGTCGGCCAGGCCGGTCTGCGCGTCGCCCGACATGCGCGGCTAGATCGGACGCCGCTTGCCGACGAGCGCCGGCAGACCTGCACGGCGTCGGACCCTCACGCGTCGCGCGCGGCTCACCCCGCCGGCAGCTCGAGCGCGAAGGTCGAGCCGACGCCCGGGAGCGGGGCTCCTCCGGGTCGGGCGGCGCCCGCCGGCTCGTCGCCTGGACCCTGACCGCGACGACGCGCCGCGCGGGGCCGCGCGCCCGCTGTCCCCGCAGGCTCTCGCGGATCACAGGGGACCGGCGCGGCCTCCCTGGGCACGGCGACTCCACCCGTCTTCGGGACCGTTGTCGGGTGCAGCGAGGCCCGCTATGACCATCGTGGGACCGGGAGGTACGGGAGTGCGGGAGGGAAAGACCAGCGAAGCGATGACCGCCAAGACCCCCGCGCTTCGCGAGGTGCCGCGGCGAACTCACCATGCATCCGCGCCGGCCGGCGGACTCGGCAACCGGATCATCCAGCGGATGGTCGCGCCGCGCAGCGGCCCGGCGCGGGTCCGGGGCGAGGTCGAGGTCCTGGAGGCCCCGGACCCCGCGGGGCGCCTCGAGGTCGGAGAGGGGCTGAGGCAGGGCCTCGCGTCGCGGCGAGGCCGCGGCGAGCCGCTGCCCGCCGCGACGCGGCGCACGATGGAGGCGGGCCTTGGGGCCGACCTCGGGGCGGTCCGCCTCCACACCGACGTCGGCGCGGCGCGTATGGCCGGCGAGCTGTCCGCCCGGGCATTCACCCACCGCAGCGACATCTTCTTCGCCGGGGGCGCCTACGACCCGGGCACGCGCGCCGGCCAGCACCTGCTGGCCCACGAGCTGGTCCACGTCGTGCAGCAGCGCCGCGCCGGCGCGGCGCTCCAGGCCAAGCTCGAGGTCGGCGCGGCCGAGGACGGCCGCGAGCACGAGGCCGACCGGGCCGCCGATCGGCTGCTCGCCGGTGAGGCGGTCGGCCCGCTCGCGGGCGGTGAGGCGGCGATCCAGCGCGCCTTCCAGCGCGCCGCGCTCGTCGCCGACGCCAACGTCCACAAGTCCAACCAGAAGAAGGTCGCCAACAACCAGGCCAACCGCTTCACCGTCCGCTCCGGCGGGATCTTCGGCACCGGCAAGAAGGGCACGCTGCGCAAGGGCGCGGTCGTCGACGTCGACCTCGACGCGCACAGCGACGACAACACCTACGTGATGGTCCGCTACCGCAGCGGCGACGCGCAGAAGACCGGCTTCGTCCGGCGGACCAGCGTCAAGACCTACGTCGAGCTCGGCGACAACAACGCCTGGAACGACACGGGCCTCGACCGCGGCTTCCTCACCGAGCACGCCCGCGAGCTCCCGCAGAGCAACAAACGCTTCCGCAACCACCAGCAGCGCGCGATCCACAACGAGACCAACTCTTTCCTGACCGCGATCGGCGGCGACGAGAGCGGGCTCTTCGACGAGGCCCCCGAGGGCGCGGTCGAGAACGTGCCCGCCCTCGACAACTTCGACGTCGCGCCCGTCCGCGGCGCCACCTCCCCGCACACGATCACCCAGGATCAGGAGCGCTTCCTCGCCGGGCTCCACCAGGAGCTCACCGCCCGCCAGATCTACCAGCGCGGCTTCATCACCCGCTACCAGACCAACGCGGAGCACTTCCACGCCATGATCCGCCAGGGGCTCGTGCTCTGGACCCTCGACGTCGACGGGATCCTCTCGATCGGCAGCCCGCAGAACAACAAGCACGCCGTCGTCGCCGGCGGCAAGGACGTCTTCGCCGCTGGCGAGGCTTACCTCAAGTCGGCCCGCGAGTACTACATCGACCGCGGCGAGCTCACGCACCGCCAGGTCGAGCTGTGGGCCTTCATCGGCGGTCTCGACGCCGAGATCGAGCAGCTCCAGCGCGGCAACGAGAACGCCCTCGCGCAGGAGCGCGGGGAGGAGCGCCAGCGCTACCTCAACGAGATCGGCGGCATAGGCGTCTACAACCGGATCACCCAGATCAGCGACCAGCTCGCGCCGAGCGACCTCCCGCTCGTGGTCCTCGACTTCGGCAGCGGCCACTACGCGCCGCGCAAGGCGTGGCGCCGGGCGACCGACATGTGGACCCAGGCGGGCTTCCAGGTCGAGTGGAGCAAGACCTCGCAATGGCTATGACCCCGGCCCTCCGCCCGCCGCTGGCCCGGATCGTCGGCGCCGAGGACCTCGACGAGCTCCGCCGCGCCGTGCGAGCCCTCGACCGCCTCGGGGCTGACGACCTGACGGCGATCGCCGCCCTCGTCTCGACCTGGCGCGACGACCAGGCGATCGCCAACCTCCTCATGTACCCCAAGCTGTTGCCGCCCGAGCTCCGCGCCGCGGCGCTGCTGCGCGGCCTCGACGGCGCGGCGCCCTACCTGTCCCTCGCCGCCGTCGTCGGCCTCGAGGCGCTCGACGCCGGGTGGTTCACCGACGAGGAGCGCCTCGTCCTGCGCGAGCGCCTGCTCGCCCTCGTCTCCGGGGCCGAACCACTGCTCGCCGTGCGCGCCGCGGTGGCGCTGGCCGGCTACCTCGACGGCGGCGAGCTGGCGCGGGTCGTCCCCCTGCTCGCGCACCGCGACCCGCGGGTCGCCCACAACCTCATCGTCGCCCTCATCGAGCACGTCGCCCTCGCCGCGCTGGCCGCCGCGATCGCCGGTGAGGCCTCCTTCACGCCGGACCTCGCCGCGGCCCTCCGGGCCCGCCTGCGCCCGACGCCGCCCGACACCCCCGTCCTCCCCTACCTGCCCTCGCTGCGGTCCTGCTCGCCGCCGGCGTCGGGCTGACCCGCGCCGGGACGTATCCAGATGGTGGCGTCGACGGACGGGTCGGGCTCGATGAGCTCCACCGTGTCTGAAGGAACAGGCGACACGTCTACCTCCGACGGTAGCTCCTCCGGCGGCTCTTCCGACGGCTCTTCTGGCTCTTCCGGCGATGACCCCAGGGGCGGGTCGACGGATGATCGCCGAGGCGGTGACCGGCCAGACTTTCGGCCAGGCGGTCCGCGCGACCGTCCTCGAGCCAGCAAACCTCGACGAGACGTACTTTGACGGCGAGGAGACGGTCGAGGGAGCGCTCGCGCACGGCTACAAGCCGGGGGAGGACCTCACGTGGAGCCATCATCCATCTGCAGCGTGGGCGGCGGGTGCGATGGTCATGACCGTGGGGGACCTCGCGAAGATGGCAGACGCGCTGCTCCGCGGGCCTCTGCTCTCGGACGTCTCGAAGGAGCAGATGCTGGACGTCGTCGCCACCGGCAACAGCGAGGTGCCTTACTACGGCCTCGGCCTCGAGGTGCCGGCGCTGGACGCGGGGTCGGTGGTCGGGCTCGGGGGCCTCTTCCCGGGGTACACGACCGCGATGGGGTTGCGACGCGACTCCGACGACGTCGTCGTCGCCATCTCCAACACGTTCGGCTATTTCTACCAGTGGGACGCAGTGGCGCACGGGCTGCTCGCGCTCGATGAGGCCCGAGCGAGCGCGCCCGCGGGCCCGCGACCGAAGCGGGCCACCCTCGATGGGGGGTGACGGTCGCCGCCACCCGCATCGGGCCTCCGATCATCCGCCCGCGCGCGGGCGGACCGGCAGCTCGGAGAGGCGGCGCATGCGGTCGCCGAAGAGCGCCTGGACGCGGGTCTCGAGGGTCGGGCCCGGCGGCAGGGGGAGCTCGAGACGCTCCACGAAGCCGTTCCACGTGCAGCGCGCGCGGTAGTGGAGATCGAGCTCGAGGGTGAGCTCGCCCTGCTCGACGGGGGGCGCGTCGACGAGGCCGAGGCGTCGGCAGGTCGCGCCGGGGGCGTCGCCGCAGTACGACGATTGCAGGTGGGCGACCGAATCGAAGAGGGCCGCGCCCCGGGGGGCGGCGCCGCGGATCTCCTGCTCGGTCGGGTAGATCGTACGCGGACCGGACGAAGAGGACGAAGATGTGCGGCCGCCGCCGCGGAAGACGTTGCCGAGGATCCCGAGCGTGCTGACATGGAGGATCACGGCGCCGACGGCCCCGATCGCGCGGCCGGTCTCGACGAGGGCGTGCCCGAGCCCGGAGCCGCGGCTGCCGCCGACGGTCCGCGGGCTGGGCGTGCGTTCGTCGAGCGCGGCGGCCAACTCCACGAGTTCGAGGCGCTCGAGGCGCTGAGATCGGTCGCCGCGGCGCAGGCGCAGGCTGGCCTCGAAGCCTCGCAGCGGGATCTGGTTGCTGTCGTAGGTGACGCGGACGAGCGCGCGGTCGCTGAGCTCGGGGGTGCGCTCCCGCGGTACGACGGCGACGTGGATCGCGGGGTCGAGGCCGCGTCGGACGACCTCCAGGACCTGTCCTTCGGGGAAGAACTTCTCGTGGGCGCCGCAGAGCGCCTCGTCGTAGTGGTGGCCGCGCTCGAGCCGGGCCAGCGAGGCGCGGCAGCCGGGGGCGGCGATGGTGAGGGCGAGCAGGAGGGTGATGGCGCAGCGCATGGCGGTCACTCGCGCTTCCCGACGAAGAGCTTGCGCAGGTCGACGCCGACGATGAGCCGCAGCTCGTGGCGCAGACCGGCGGCGAGCCAGAGGGCCTGGTGGGCGACCTCGAAGGTGAAGCCTTTGCGACGGAGGTCGAGCAGGAGCGCGGTGCGCAGGCCGAGGACGCGGGACCCTTCGGCCGCGCCGACGAGCACGGCGGGGATCACGGCGAGCGTGCCGTCCTCGCTCGTGACGCCGAGGCCGAGGCCGGCGAGGAAGAAGTGCTCACGGGTGACCTTGCCGGCGGCGAGGCTGTAGCCGAGCGTCGGCACGAGGGCGGTCTGAAGGTCGCCGCGGTGGAGGCCGAAGCGGGCGGTCGGCAGGAGGTCGAGCGCGAAGTGGGCGCGGTCGGCGGGCGGGCCGGCGACGCGGAAGCCGCGGCCGCGGCCGAGGCGGAGGCCGAAGTAGCGGAGCGGCCGCGCCTCGCCGTAGAAGGGCCGGCGGGGCCGCTGCTTCAAGATGGTCCTGGGGACCGGCTTGGGATCGGCCAGCTCGATCCGCGGGCGCGGCTCGGGCGTCGGCCCGGCCGAGGGGTTCGACTCGGTCGGAGCCTCGCGCAGGGCGGCGAGCAGGACCAGCGGCGCGAGCACGGGCGGACGCTACGACGGATGCGGGGGCGCTGTCGAGGGCGGGGCGTTCCGCGCCGCAGCACGTGGCCACCGACCTCCACCGGTCCTCGCGGTCACGCACGTCGCCCGGCCATGGGCGCAGGTCACGGCCCGCCAGGCGCTGCGCATTGCGGGTCCTGGTCGCGGTCGCAAGAGGCCAGGCGCAGGACCTGTGCCGCGAGAGAGCAGCCCGCCGGGTCGCCGCCCTCGCACGCCTTCTGGAGGAGGCTCAAGGCCCGCTCTCGCGACTTGGGACTCGGCGCGGAGAAGGCGAGGGTGACCCCGAGCTTGCGGCAGCTCGCGGCGTGTCCCTGGGAACAGAGGCGCTCGCGCAGGGCGTTGGCCGCGGCCTCGTCGCGCTCCACGCCCCACCCCGACTCGAGCTGGTCGGCCAGCTCGACGCACGAGGCGTTGTCGTTGAGGTCGCAGCCCCGACGGAAGAGCTCGGCCGAGCGCGTCGGGCTGGAGGCCTGCTGACCCGCGCCCTGGCGAGCGCTCGCGCCGGCCTGCCGGCAGGCCAGGGCCTCGCCCGCCTCACAGCGCTTCTCGACGCGGGCGAGGGCGACGGCGAGCGTCGGCAGGTGCGCCGCGAGGGCGCCATCGCGGCGAAGCACCTCGAGGCGGTCGATGTCGACCGGGAAGACCCTCGCGCTGGTGCGGTGGAAGATCCCGTCGCACTCGTCGGTGTAGCCGAAGTACACCTCCGTGAAGGGAGGTGCTCCGGGGCGCCCCAGTGAGGCGCCCCGGCGGGTGGGTAGCACGCGGACGCGGCCGCGGCGGACGGCGACCGTGTGCCGCCGGGTCACTCCGTCCGGCCCTGTCACGTCGACGACATGTCGCCCCGGGACCAGGTCGTGCAGCAGCAGCGGCCCCTTGCCGATGACGACGCCGTCCAGCGCGACCTCGTCCTCGACGGAGCTCGCCGGGACGAGCACCGTACCGAGACACTGCACCCGGTTGCGCGTCGTGACGAAGGAGCAGCGGTCGGCAGCGGCCTCGGCCCGCCCCGGCCCGAAAATGAGGAGCGCAGCGAGCGCGAGGTTCTCTGTCCGCATGACAGTATGGACGCTCACGCGGTCCAAACGCTTTCAGGCGGCCCGCGCGCCGCCCGGCGGGCGAGGCCGCGGTGACCGCGCCGACTGACGAACACGGACGCCGCGCCGGGAGCGTGACGAGTGAGGGCCTTGGCCGCGCGGACGCTCGATCTGCCCCGCTCGGCGACGGCCACAGGCGCGCCGGCTCCCTCCGCGCATGGCCGCGGGGCCGAAGACCTGTGTCCTGGCGATGCGCTCGTCAGCGGCGGACGCGTCCGAGGGGCGAGCCGAGCTCGACCTTCACCCCGAGCGCGGACGCCTCGCGGTGGACGAACTCGACGCTGTCCGGCTGCCTCTTCGCCCAGGTGTGGAAGG
>CAZMML010000131.1:0-7949 GCA_964567335.1 uncultured Nannocystis sp.
CGGCGCGCTCGAGCTCGGCGCTCCAGCGCCCGGCCCGGCCGCTGACGACGATCAGGAGCGGGAGCTCGGCGCGGTCGAGCGCGAGCGCCCGCAGCGCCTGCAGCGTGGCGTCGTCGGCGAGCTCGGCGTCGTCGACCCAGAGCAGCGTCCCGTCGCGCTCGGCGGCGAGGGCGACGAGCGCGTCGACGAGCGCGGCCTGGAGCTCGCCGGCGGCGCCCTCGGCGGGGGGGACGCGGTCGCCGAGGGCGGCGCGCAGGCCGGCGAGGGGCCCGGCGTCGGCGGCGCAGCGGACGACGAGGAGGGCCGGCCGCTGCGCCGAGGCCTCGGCGTCGGCGGCGAAGACGTCGAGGATGTGGGACTTCCCGCTGCCCGGCTCGCCCGTCACCAGGACGAGGCCGCCGCGGCGCTCGCGGGCGCGGGCCCACGCGGCGGTGAGGCGCGCGAGCTCGGGGTCGCGGCCGGCGACGCGGAGGTCGAGCCTGCCCGGAGAGACATGGTCGAGCGGGCTGAGCGCGAGGTCGCCGCCCGCGGCGGCGAAGAGGGCGGCGAGGACCGCCTCCCCGGACTGGAAGCGGTCGTCGGGGTCCTTGGCGAGGAGTCGGGCGACGATCGCGGCGAATTCGGGGGAGCAGCGGGGGACGAGCTCGCGGAGCGAGGGCGGGGCGAGGACGGCGTGCTGGCGGCGGAGCTCGTCGACGTCGCGGGTGAGGAAGGGCGGCCGGCCGGCGACGGACTCGAAGAGGACGGCGCCGAGCGAGTAGAGGTCGGAGCGGGCGTCGATCGGGCGCGCGAGCATCCCGGCCTGCTCGGGGGCGCGGTAGGCGGCGGGCGAGGAGGGGGCCGCGTCGGGCCGTAGGTCGAAGTCGACGAGCTTGATCAGGCCGGCGGCGCCCTCCACGAGGACGATGTTCTGCGGGCGGACGTCGCGGTGGATGAGGCGGTGGCGGTGGACCTCGGCGAGGACGCCGGCGAGCTGCGCCCCGAGGTGGATCGCGTCGCGCTCGGAGAGCGGCGCCTCGGCGAGGCGCGTCGCCAGGGTCTTGCCGGCGACGTACTCCATCACGACGTAGGGCTGGCCGCGCAGCTCGCCGAGCTCGTAGATCTGGACGACGCAGGGGTGCGAGAAGGTGGCGAGGGTCGCGTGCTCGCGACGGAACGCGAGCGAGGCGGCGGCGAGGTCACCCACGTCGTGGGTGCGGAGGAGCTTGACGGCGACCACGAAGTCGCCGCGCCGCCCGCGGTACACGACGCTGCGCGCGCTCCGCCCGACCTCCTCGAGGATCTGGACGCCTGGCAACGCGACGCTCGGCCAGTCGGGCACCGCGGGCAGTATCGCCGATTTTGCGCCGACCGCGGCGGGGCCGGGGGGCCCCGGGAGGGGCCCCCGCGCGCGGAGGAGCGTCAGCGCGAGGAGGCGGCGGGCTCCTGAGCGGGCGTGACAAGCCGCAGGTAGAGGCTGGCCGGCGAGACCCCCTCCCGCAGGAGGGCCTCGGCGCGCTCGAGCTCTTCCTGGACGACCAGGCGGAACTCGAGCTCCGGGACGGCGCCGTCGACGGCCCGGCCGTTGACGAAGTACGCGGGCGTCCCGCGGACGCCGAGGGCCGCCCCGAGGTCCTGGTCGGCGATGATCCGCGCGTCGAGCTCGCCGCTGTGGAGGCGCTCCTTGAAGCGCGTCAGGTCGAGGCGGAGATCTTTCGCGATCTTCAGCAGGGTCGCCTCGTCGAACTCCGCCCGCGTCTGGTAGAGCCGGTCGTGGAACTCCCAGAACTTGCCCTGCGCGAGCGCGGCGAGCGACGCGCGCGCCGCCAGGAAGGCGTGGCTGTGGAAGCTCAGCGGGAAGTGCTTGAAGACGACCCGGATCCGATCGCCGTAGCGGCGCCGGAGCTTCTCCAGGGTCTCGTGGCCGCGGACGCAGAAGCCGCACTCGAAGTCGGCGAACTCGACGATCGTGACCGGCGCGACCGCGGGGCCGCGCTGCGGCGAGTCGTCGATCGGGACCGGGTAGATCGTGTCCGGCTTCAGGCCGGGGCGCGGCCGCCGGACCTGGACCTCGCGGTAGCCGCCCGCGATCGCGTGCTCGTACACCTTCGCGGGCGTGACCCCCTGCTCGCGCCAGCGCGCGGCGAGCTCCAGCTCCTCGTCGACGACCGCGCGCAGCACCTCCGCCGGCTTCGCGCCGTGGATGTGGCGGCCGTTGATGAAGTACGCGGGGGTTCCCGTGACCCCGAGCCGCCGGCCCTGCCGCAGGTCCCGCTGGACGGCCGAGCCGTGCTTCAGCTCCTCGATGTCGCGCCGGACCTGCTCGAGGTCGAGGCCGACCTCGCGCGCGAAGGCCTCCAGGCGCGGGACGTCGAGCCCGCGCTGGCTGAAGATCCGGTCGTAGAACTCCCAGAACTTGCCCTGCTCCTGCGCCGAGCGGGCCATCAGCGCGGCGATGATCGCGTGATCGTGGAACTCGAGCGGGAAGGCCTTGTAGACGAAGCGGACCCGCCCCGCGTACTCGCGCTCGATCACCTGGATGTTCTTGTGCCCGCGCTCGCAGTAGGGGCACTCGAAGTCGGAGAAGGCGACGATCGTGACCGGCGCGTCCGCGGGACCGCGCGTCGGCGCGTCGCCGATCTCGACGTAGAAGCGCTCGTGCGGGACGTCGCGCTCGCCGCCCCCGACGTCGAAGCTGGGCAGGCCCGCCGCGGCCTGCGCCCGCGGGTCGGTCCCCGTCGCGGGCGGCTCCGCAGGGGCGGCGCTGTCCGTCCCCTTGCGCGTACAGGCGAGCGAGAACAGCCCGAGGAGCGTCGCGGTCCGGGAGAGGCGGCGGAGCATCGGCGGACACTATACCGCGCGGGCGGGCGCGGCGCCTGTTACCCTCGCGGGAACATCCGCCCCCGCCCAGGAGTCCCTAGTCCGAGGTCGTCATGCGAACGGTCGAGTGCATCGATGTCAACCACTCCTATGACGGGGTCCGCGACGCGGTCCGCGACCTCCGCCTGGCGGTCAAGGGCGGCGAGGTGCTGGCGCTGATCGGGCCGAACGGGGCGGGCAAGAGCACGACCCTCCGGATCCTGGCCACGCTGCAGAAGCCCGACCGCGGCGCCGTGCTGTGGGACGGCAAGGAGGCGTGGCCCGCGCGCTACGAGATCCGGCGCCGGATCGGCTTCCTCGGCGACGGCACCGCGCTCTACCCGGGCATGACCGCGGCCGGCTACCTCACCTTCTTCGCCGAGTGCTACGGCCAGACCGACGCCGCGGCGAAGGCGCGCGTCGAGGAGCTGCTGCAGGTCTTCGACCTCAGCGGCAAGGCGAACACCCGGATCTCCGACATGAGCAAGGGGATGCGCCAGCGCCTGGCGATCGCCCGCACGCTGGTCCACCGCCCGGAGCTCCTGCTCCTCGACGAGCCGGCCGACGGCCTCGACCCGCTCGCGCGCCGCCAGCTCCGCGAGGTGCTGCGCAAGGTCGCGTCCGAGGGCGTCGGGATCGTGATCAGCAGCCACATCCTCCGCGAGCTCGACGGCTTCTGCGACGCGGTGGCGGTGATCCAGCAGGGCAAGCTCGAGGTGCACGGTCCGGTCGAGGAGGTCATCAACCGCTACGAGGTCGGGCGCCGCCTCCACGAGGTCCACGTCACCCGCGGCCTGGTGCGCGCGATCGAGCTGCTGCGCCGCCACGAGGGGTTGGTCGAGAGCGTGCTCCCGCTGCACAAGGGCGAGCCGCAGCCGGACCCCGAGAAGGACGAGCGCGGGATGATCCGCGTCCGGATCCACGGCAGCGAGGAGCGCGCCGCCCACCTCCTCAAGGAGCTGGTGCTGGCGGACGTCGAGGTGATCTCGATGGCCAAGGTCCGCTCCGACCTCGAGGACGTGTACAGCAGCCTCGGCCGCGACAAGGTGAGCTGAGGCGCGGCCCCGGAGCCGGTCGATGCCGGCGTTCGGAGCAGGTTCCTTGCGTCATGTCCGGATGGTCATCCAGGCGAGGGCGGCGTATCGGCCGGCCTTGCCGAGGGCGAGCCAGGCCGTGACGCGGCCGGGGGGGAGCCGCAGCCAGCCGGCGAGGGCGCAGAGCAGGTCGCCGAGGAGGGGGAGCCAGGCGAAGAGCAGCACCGGCGCGCCGCGGCGGCGGAGGAGCTCGGCGCGACGGCCCTCGAGCAGCTTCGGGTCGAGCGCGAGGCGGCCGGCCCGGCCGAGCGCGTAGGTGGTGAGGCTGCCGGCGGTGTTGCCGAGGGTGGCGACGACGAGCGCGGGGGCGAGGAGGTCGGGCCGCGCGCGCAGCAGGACGACCAGCCACAGCTCCGAGGCGAGCGGGAGGAGGGTCGCGGCGAGGAAGCTGACGACGAAGAGGGCGCCCAGCGACGCGTGTGCGGGCGGGAGCCAGGCCGCGAGGTCGAGCATGCGGAGAGTCTGCCAGGTCGCGCGGGGTCGCGCGACTTCGGGAACCCTTGTGGTAAGGTCGCGGGGTGCAGGTGCAACGATCGCTCCTCGGCTCCGCGGCCCTGGCGTTCGCCTGTGCGCCGGGCCCGGCGGGGACGAGCGCCGCGAGCGAGACGGGCGCCGCGAGCGAGACGACGACGAGCGCGGGTTCGACGGGCGCGGCCGCGAGCACGGGCGCGACGAGCACGGGCGCGACCGGGCCGACGAGCGCCGTCTCGACGAGCAGCGCGTCGAGCGGCGAGGGGAGCAGCTCTGGCGAGGGCGCGACCACCGACGCGGCTTGTGAGCCGCCGCCGAAGGTCGGGGGCTCGGCCGAGCTGCCGGCGATCCGCGACGTCGCCTTCGTCAACCTGCCGCTCGCGGACGTGCAGGCGGGGCCGGCGGGCTACCACATCGGCGTCGACGTGTGGATCGGCGACTACGTGCCCGGGCACCACGCGGACGATCCTTTTTACGGGGCCTGCGTCATGTCGACGGTCGGGCCGCTCTCCTACTACAAGGTGCACGGTCCGGGGGACTACCCGCTCGGGATCTTCGTCGACAACGAGAACCCGAACTACTGTCTGGAGTGCGCCGCGGCCGATCCCTGCGCGGCGTGGTGCGATCGTTGCACGCCGCTGATGCAGCACGACTGGGCGCGCAAGATCACCGGCGCGGCCCTCGAGATCTACGCCCATGACGCCGACCGCGGCGGGCTCCGCCTCAGCGTCGAGGGCTTCGAGGACTTCGCCAACGGCGGCGTGTACGGGCCTGACCTCGGGGTCGTCACGCTGCCCGCCTATGGCGCGCCAGGGGTGGCGAAGCTCAACGGCTTCGCGTGGAGCCAGGGGGCGCACGTCGGCGAGGGGCGGCTGACGGTCGACCTCTTCCACTTCGGTCCGGCGGGCGCCACCTCGACCGGCTACCCGGTGCTCGGCTTCGGCAGCACGTCGACGAACAAGGACGGCTACTACAACCCCGGGCCGCTCCTCTACGGGACCTACAAGACCTACCTGACCGACAACGTGACGATGGAGAAGATCGTCGTCTACCTCGAGGTGGGCCAGCCCGACATCGGCCTCGACTTCGACCTCGACCTCCCTTGCTTCGGACAGCCACAATGCGAACCTCCCTGAAGACACGCGGGGCGCTGCTCGGCGCCGGGCTGCTCTCGTGCGCCTCGCCCGGCGGCGGGACCGAGGGCGCGACGTCGGGCGGGGCGACGGGCCCCTCGAGCGGCGAGGCGACGCGCGCGAGCGGCGAGGCGACGGGCGTCGGTCAGACCCAGGGCGGGAGCGTCGGGACGGGCGGCGCCAGCGAGGTGACGAGCGAGGGGACGAGCACGAGCGCGGGCGGGTCGAGCGGGGCCGCGTCGAGCGGGGGGAGCACGGGCCCCGGGGTCGTCTGGCTCGAAGGCCAGAACCCGGTCCTGCCGGCCGATCACCCCGATCCCGGGGTCGTGCGGGTCTCGGGGCCCGCGGGCGCGACCTACCACCTGACGAGCACGGTCCACAACGGCGGCGACTTCCCGCGCTACACCTCGAGCGACCTGATCCACTGGGACGCGGCCGCGCAGGGGCTGCTCGGTCGCACCAACGCGCCCGACAGCTCGATGGAGATCAACGGGGCCCACTTCTGCTCGCGCTGGGCGCCCGAGCTCGTCGAGCTCGGGCCGGGCTCCTTCATGCTCTCCTTCACCGCGCAGCGATACGCGGCGCCGCAGTCGCCCTGCCCGGGCTACGCGGAGGACAGCGGCGTGTACCTGGCGTGGTCGCCGACGCCCGAGGGGCCCTTCGCGCTGCCCGAGAAGCCGTGGGAGCCGCTGCCGGCGGGCGGGCAGATCTCGAACTGTCCGCTCCGTCCCGAGCTCCCGCACAGCGTGGACGTCGCGTCGGGCGACTGCCAGGGGACCTACTGCCACCACATCATCCGCCTCGACTCGAGCGCGTTCTTCGACCCGTCGACGGGCCGCTGGTGGCTCGCCTACGCCTGGTACACCAACACGCCGCCGCTGGTGCCCTGGGAGCTGGACAACCACGGCGAGCACGTGCACCTCGTCGAGCTCGACGCGAGCGACCCCTTCGCGGTCCGCTGCGATCTCGGGGTGCCGCAGATCCACGCGGGCAACCCGCACGACGGCGCGACCCTCGCGCGCCTGGCCGCGAGCTGCCCCGGGTGCGACCAGATGCTCTCGATGAGCCGCGGCCGCCAGGGCGAGGAGATGGCCCGCGACGGGGTGTCGTGGGGCGTGGTCGAGGGTCCGAGCCTGCTGCGCCGCGGCGAGTACGTGTACCTCTTCCTCAGCGGCAGCGCGTGGGACTCGGCCTACTACCACGTGTACTGGGTCGCGGCGAAGTCGGTCGAGGAGCTCGCCTTCGACAACCCGGGGCGGCTGGTCGGGCGCTTCCTGATCCCCAGCGACGGCCAGTCCTTCGGCCACGGCAGCGCCGTGCTCGGGCCCGACGGCGAGCGCTGGTACTTCGTCCACCACCGCCTCGATCACGCGCCCTGCAAGGAGCAGGGCTGGTGCGCCCGCGACGTGTGGGTCAGCCCGATCGAGTTCGAGGACCGCGGCGACGGCCTCGGCGCGGTGCACGTTCGTCCCCGCTGGCCAGCCAAGGACCCGAGCTTCACGGTCGCGGTCCCTTCCGGCTAGCGAGCGCCAGGCGTCCGAGCGGGCGGGGATGCTACTATCGCAGGCGTGCGGCTCGCGCCAGGCTCGCTCGCGTTGACGTGCGCCCTCGCGTGCGCGCGGGTGGTCCCACGGGCCCCGGAGGCTCCAGCGGCCTCGTGCGCGGCGGCGGGACCGGAGCGCGAGGTCGATGTCCGCCCGCGCATGGAGGTCGGGATCGTCGGCGGCGTGACCTGGCTCTTCGGACATCAGCAGGGGCGGCCGCGGCTGCTGCACCTGGACCGCGAGGGCGGGCTCGCGGCGACCGAGGTGCCGCTGGCGGACGCGGAGCTCGGCGCCGCCAGCGGCGCTGAGGTCTGGCTCTACGCCCCGGGGCGGGGCGCCGAGCTGCCCGCTCGCTGGCTCGCCGTCGACGTCGCGGAGGTCGACGCGCCCGCGCCGGGACCGGTCGAGGCGCTCGCGCTCGAGGGACCGAGCTGGGCGACGGCCTTCGCGGTCGGCTCGGAGCGCGCCTTGCTCGTGCTGGGGTCGCCGGAGGCGGCGCGCCTCGTGGTCCTGGACCGCCGCACCCGGGCGCCGGTCGGCCCGCCGCGCTCGCTGCCGGTCGGGATGGTCCCGCAGCGGGCCTTCTGCGGCGCGCGTCGCTGCGGTCTGGTGGCGATCCGCGACGAGGGCGGCGGACCTGCGCGCCGGCTCGTCCTCCTCGCCACCGATGGCGTCGGCGAGGCGGTCGAGACGCCGCTCGCGCCGGGGTGGATCGGCGCCGTCGCCGTCGACGCGGCGGGCGATCGGGTGGTGGTGGCGTGGGACGATCACGAGGGCGTGAAGGCCCGCGTGGTCGCGCGCGAGGAGCTCGCGCCCGGCGAGATCCTGCGCGAGCCGCGCGGCGCGCGAGCGCGGCCGGGGCTCGCCTT
>CAZMML010000132.1:0-7916 GCA_964567335.1 uncultured Nannocystis sp.
CGAGGTCAGCCACCCGAGCCCCTGGATGAAGCCGCCTTCGATCTGCCCGCGATCGATCGTCGGCACCAGCGAGCGCCCGACGTCGTGCAAGATGTCCACCCGAAGCACCCGGTGCTCGCCCGTCAGCGCGCTCACCTCGACCTCGACCACCGCCGCGCCGTACGCGAAGTAGTAGAAGGGCTTGCCGCGCCCCGCCGCCCGGTCGTAGCCGATCCCCGGCGTCGCGTAGTAGCCGGTCGCGCTCAGCGAGATCCGGCGCGCCCACGCGGCTCTCGCCAGCTCCGCCCACGACACCGACGCCGCGCCCGGCCCGTACGCGCGTCCGCCTTCGAAGCGCACCTGCTCCGGCGGCGCCGCGAGCAGCTCCGCCGCGAGCGGACGAACCCGCTCCCGGATCTCCGCGCAGGCCTGCTGCACGGCCATCCCGTTCAGGTCCGACCCGCTCGAGGCCGCCGTCGCCGAGGTGTTCGGCACCTTCTCGGTCGACGTGGACATCACCCGGACCTTCTCCACCTCCACCCCGAGCTCGTGGGCGCACACCGCCAGCATCTTCGTGTGGAGCCCCTGCCCCATCTCCGTCCCGCCATGGTTGAGCTGCACGCTCCCGTCCGCGTACACCAGCACCAGGGCGCCCGCCTGGTTGAGCAGCGTGTTCGTGAAGGAGATCCCGAATTTCACCGGCATCATCCCGAGCCCGCGCCGCACCCACGGCGAGCTCGCGTTGAACGCCGCGATCTCCGCCCGCCGCGCCGACCACCGCGCCCGCGTCAGCAGCTCGTCGTGGATCCGCCGCGAACGACTCCGCACCACCTCCTGGTAGTACGGCGTCAACGCCCGCGCCCGCACCAGCTCGATCACGCTCGCGCCCGTGCTCGTGCGCTCGCCCTCCGGGCAGGGCACCGACCCGGCGCTCACCTCGGCGTCCGCCGCGTCCGTCCCGTAGTAATTGCGGCGCCGCAGCTCCGCCCCGTCGATCCCCAGCCGCTCCGCCGCCCGCGACATCACCTCCTCGATCACCGCCATCCCCTGCGGCCCGCCGAACCCTCGGAACGCGGTGTTCGAGGCCGAGTTCGTCCGCACCGCACGACCTTCGAAGCGCAGGTTCGGCACGAAGTACGTGTTGTCGAGGTGGAACATCCCCCGATCGAGGATCGCCGGCGTCAGGTCCACGCTCCAGCCGCCGTCCGCGTAGAGGAACACCTCGAGCCCCAGCAGACGCCCGCTCGCGTCGAACCCGGCCCTGTAGCGCGACCAGAAGGGGTGACGCTTCCCCGTGATCGTCATGTCCAGGTCGCGGCTCAGCCACACCTTCACCGGCGCCCCGACCCTCCGCGCCGCGACCGCCGCCATCGCCGCGAAGTTCGTCGCCTGCGACTCTTTCCCGCCGAAGCCCCCGCCGATCCGCGGCACCTCGACGACTACCTGGCTCCGGAGACAGCCAAGCACCTCCGCCACGGCCGCCTGCACCTCCGTCGGGTGCTGCGTCGAGCTCCACACGTGCATCGACCCGGCCTCGCCCGGCGCCGCCAGGGACGCGTGCGTCTCGAGGTAGAAGTGGTCCTGCGCCCCGGTGCTCACCTCGCCGCTCAGCACCAGCGACGCGCGCGCCAGCGCCGCCTCGACGTCCCCGCGCCGCATCACGTGCGGATCCCACAGGTAGGACCCCGCCGCGATCGCCTCCTGGATCGTCAGGATCGCCGGCAGCTCCTCGACCTCTATCTTCAGCGCCCGGGCCCCCGCGCGACACGCCGACACCGACTCTCCGACCACCAGCGCCACCGGCTGGCCGACCGCGTACACCTCGTCCTCGGCGAAGAGCGGCTCGTCATGCACGATCGCGCCGATCCTCCGCTGCCCCGGCACGTCCGCGGCCGTCACCACCGCCCGCACCCCCGGCACCGCGAGCGCCGCCTCCGTCGCGCAGCCCCGCAGGCGACCCCGCGCCACGGGCGACCCCACGGGCAAGGCCACGAGCGTCCCAGGCGGCGCGGGCAGATCGTCGACGTAGCGCGCCGACCCTGAGACGTGCCCCCAGGCGCTCTCGTGCGGCGCTGACTTGTGCAGGGGGCTCCGTGACTCGCTCACGCGACGACCTCCAGCCGGACCGTGCTCGACGGCCGCGCGGGCAGCTCCGGCCGCCGCTCCTCCGTCGTCTCCAGGAAGAAACCAAGGACCAGGTTCTCTGCGACCTGTCCGCGGTACCACGCTGACCCGCGGTGGTCACCGATCGGCCTGAAGTCCGCCCGCAGCGCCTCCTGCGCCGCCTCCACGCTCGCGCGCGTCCACGGCCGCCCGAGCAGCGCCTCCTCGAGGCGCCGCGCCCGCGCTGGCGTCGCTGCCATCCCGCCGAACGCCGCCCGCACCGCGCTCACCTCGCCGCCCGCCCCGGTCTCGACGTAGAAGCCCGCCGCCACCGCGCTGATGTCGAGCTCGCGCCGCTTCGACACCTTGTACGCCGCGATCCTCGCCCCCTCCGCGGGCGCCGGGACCTCGACCGCCCACAACACCTCGCCTGGCTGGAGCGCGGTCACCCGGTACCCGAGGAAGAACTCCGCCAGCGGCAGCACCCGCTCGCCGGCCGCCGATCGCAGCCGCACCCGCGCCCCCAACGCGAGCAGCACCGGCGCCAGGTCGCCGATCGGCGACGCGTTGCACAGGTTCCCGCCGACCGTCGGGCGGTGCTTGATCTGCCGCGACGCGAAGTAGCGGAGGATCCTCAGCAAGGGCGTCAAGCGGCGCAGGTCGCCTGTGCACGCCGCCTCGAGGTCCGTCAACGCGGTCGTCGCCCCGATCCGCCAACCATCCGCCGTCCGCGAGACCCCGCGCAGCTCCGCCACCCCCTCCAGCGAGATCAGCTCCGGGCGGTCCTCGTAGCGCTTCGTCACCGTCAGCGCGAGATCCGTCCCCCCGCAGATCAGACGCGCACGCGGCCGCTCCGCCATCGCCCGCCACAGCCCGTTCGCGTCGGTCGGCGTCGCGAAGCTCCGACCCTCGCCCGCGCGCTCGAACGCCATCGACCCCGCCCGCGCCTGCGCGAGGGCGCGAGAGAAGTGACCTTCAGGGCATGTCCCAGCGACCTCCCGGGCCGCGTCGCGGATCGGCCGGTACCCCGTGCAGCGGCACAGGTTGCCGCACATCTGGTCGTCGAGCTGCCACTCCTCCCGCAGGTCGCGGCGGTAGCACGCCTCGAACATCGACATCACCACCCCCGGCGTGCAGTACCCGCACTGCGACCCCGCCTGCCGCACGAGCGCCTCCTGCGCCGGGTGGTACCCCTCCGCCTGGCGCAGCCCTTCGACGGTGTACACCCGCCTGCCCTGCACCATCGGCAAGAACATCAGGCACGCGTTGACCGCCCGAAAGCTCGGACCGCCCGGCGCCTCTGGGTCCAGCACGGCCACCGTGCACGCCCCGCAGTCCCCCTCCGCGCAGCCCTCCTTGGTCCCGGTCAGCGCGTGTTGGCGCAGGTACTCGAGCAGCGTCGTCGTCGGCCGCGCGGAGTCATCCTCGATCAGGCGGTCGTTGAGGTGGAAGCGGAGCGTGTGCAAGGGCGCGGCACCTTCGCGCCGGAGCCTAACACGCCCCGGCGTCACTCGTCGAACGAGCCGAGGTCGACGCGGACGATCCGGAAGGGCAGCTCCGCCGGCCTGCCCTCGTAGAGCACCCGGTACGCCTCGCTGTCGATCGCGTAGAGCTGTCCGTCTTCGGTGACCGTCAGGCTCGAGAGGCCGCGCGGCACGGCCGTCGTCGTCCGCACCGACGCCCGCCGGTGCTCCTCCCCGACGAACGCGACCTCTTGCACCCCGCCGTCGAACGCGACGTAGAGCGACTCCCCGAGGAAGGCCACCCCGTCTGGCCCCGGGAACCGCGGGTCGTCCGGCACCCCGAACTCGTCCCCCGTCAGCCCCACCGCGGAGACCTCCCGCGGCTCGCCCAAGCCGACCCGAAAGAGCGCCGGCGAGGACATACGCACGACCAGCAGGCTCTCCCCGTCCGGAGCCACCGCGATCCCGTTCAGCCCGAGCTGCCCCTCGATCGAGGGCGCGAAGCGTGGATCCGTGGCGAAGAGTTCCAGCTTCGCCCCGTCCGCGTCGACCTTATAGATGTTCGGCTGGGCCGAGTCGCTGACGTACACCGAGCCGTCGGCGGCCACCGCCACGTCGTTGCAGTACGCGCCCGGCGGCAGCTCCTGCCCGCTCACCGGCCGCGCCTCCTCGAGGTCGAGCGCCACCACCCGCGACGCGGGCTGCGAGCCGCGCAGGTCCACCTCGCAGACCCACAGCCGTCGGCGCGCCCCGTCGACCTCCGCCCCGAGGAACGACACCCCAACGTCGTCGTGGCGGTAAAAGACGTGCTCCTGCCCCAGCGGCGAGATCCTGGTCAGCTCGCCCCCTCGCACCGCCGTCGCAAAGAAGGTCTGAGTCTCCGCATCATAGGCCACCCCCTCCGGCAGCGAGCTCTGGCTCGCCAGGACGTACTGCTCCTGGAGCGGCGTGTCGCACGAGAGCAGCGCCGCCGCGACCGCCGCGGCAAAGTGACGGATCCTGTTCGACATGGGTGGTGCTCGATGCGGATAAAGCCAGGACTGCCTGATCTCGGACAGATCAACTCCGCGCACCCGAGATCGCGCGAAAACGGCGGCCTACCTGCGCCTAGGCCGCATCCGCGGCCACTGGGACGTCTTCGAGATACCAGACCTGCCGCAGAGATCAAGATCCAGCTTCCGAGCCTCTCAGCGGCTCGCTGGCCGAATGATGTCCCTTGAGACAGGATCGCGCCGCGCCCGGAGCGCTGGCCAATTCCCAGGCCCTACGGCACTATCTCGGCATGCTCGCGCTCGGCCTCACCTTCGCGCTCCTCGCGGCCGACGCGCCGACGAGCGAGCCGCTGCCGCGCCTCACGATCGCGGCGGGTCCGCTCATCGGCCCGCACGCCCACGGCGAGGCGACCTGCCAGTCTCGCGGCGGATCGAGCGTCTGCGAGCACACCGGGAACTTCTTCGGCGTCGGCGTCAACCTCGAGCTGCGCGGCCAGCTGATCGGTCCCCTCTACTTGCAGGGTCGCGGCCTCCTCGTCGGCAACGTGCGCCCGCGCCCCTCGGGCGTCTACACCGGCCTCGCGGGGGTGGGCCTCGGCCTCGGCGCGTATTCGCGGCTCGCGTTCATCCGCGCCGAGTACCTCTTCGTCCCGACCCTCGGACCGGACACCTACCGCCCGCCCTTCTACGACAAGGAGGCGGGCCGGGACGTGTGGGGTCGATCCGCGGGCATGCTCAGCGCCGGCGTCCGCAAGTACTTCACCGCTCGCCTCGCCGGCGAGCTCTGGGCCGGCCTCCTCATCGGCCCCTACCGCCGGCGGACGAGCCTGTCCGAAGAGGCATCAGAGCGCGGCGTCAACGTGTCCTTCTTCGCCAGCGTCGGGCTCTCCTTCGACATCCTCCGCGGCCGGGCGCCGTCCCGCCCCGCGCAGCCCGCCCCCGCCCCCGTCGCCCCGCCGCAGACCACGCCGACGCCCGCGCCGCTCCCGATCGAGCCCACCTATGCGCCCAAGTCGCTCGGCCCCTGGCAGCCCACCTCACGGCCGTAGCCGACGGAAGAGCGCCTCCGACGTCGCCAAGAGCGCCGGGTTCGTCACCAGCTCGACCGCCAGCGTGCTCGTCGGCGTCCGTCCGTAGTTGTGCCCCGGATACACCCGCGTCTCCTCGGGTAGCGCCGCGAGGCGGCGCTGCAGCGTGTCGACCATCGCCGGCACATCGCTCGCGCGCCCGCACGACCCCACGAAGAGCACGTCGCCGGTGATGACGGCCGCCGGCGCCTCGATGTACCAGCACACGCAGCCCGGGGTGTGCCCGGGCGAGTAGATCGCACGAACCACGCCGCGTCCGATCGCCACGCGCTCGCCGTCCTCGACGGCCTCGACCCGAGCCGCCAGGCGCAGGGCCGCCGCGCGCTCCAGCGGATGGCACCGCACCACCGCACCGGTCAAGGCCGCCGCCTCGTCGAGGCCCGCCACATGATCGTCGTGCGTGTGCGTGAGAAAGATCGTCGTCACGCGCCAACCGCGACCCCGCGCGACGCGCAGCAAGCGATCGACCTCAAACGCCGGATCCACCAGCGCCGCCTCCCCGGTCTCAGGGCACCCGATCACCTCGCAGAAGTTCTGCAGCAGCCCGACCTCGATCTGCACGACCTCCAGGCGCCCCGGCGCAACATCGCCCTTCACCGCCCGAGCACACCACACACGCCGCGCCCAACACAAGGCTTGCCCGCGGCGAGCAAACCCCGCTAATAGCCCGCCGCCGATGGACCTCAGCGGACTCAACCCCGACCAGCGCGCCGCCGTCTGCTGCACCGAGGGCCCGCTCCTCGTCCTCGCCGGCGCCGGCTCCGGCAAGACCCGCGTCATCACCCACCGCGTCGCATTCCTCCTCGAACGCGGCGTCGCGCCGGAGAGCATCGTCGCCCTCAGCTTCACCAACAAGGCCGCCGACGAGATGCGCGAGCGGCTCCACAAGATGGTCGGCAAGGCCACCGCCGACGCACTCGTCCTCGGCACCTTCCACAGCGTCGGCGCCGCCATGATGCGCGAGCAGCCGGATCACTTCGGCGTCCCCAAGCGCTTCAGCATCCTCGACCAGGGCGACGTCTACGGCCTCGTCCGCGCCGTCCTCCGCGAGGCCGTCCATAACGCCGGCCCCGACCGCCGCTTCGACCTCGGCGCGCTCGTCCAGCGGATCTCGCTGTGGAAGAACGACTTCGTCGAGCCCGCCCAGGCCCAGGCGATGAGCCACGAGACCGAGTACGACGAGGTCGCCGCCGCCGTCTACGGCCCCTACGAGGAGCGCCTCCTGGCCCTCGGCTCCGTCGACTTCGACGATCTGATCTGCCGCGTCGCGCGCGCTCTCGCCGACAACCCCAGCGCCCGCGGCTACTGGCAGGACAAGTTCCACTACATCATGGTCGACGAGTACCAGGACACCAACCGCGCGCAGCTCGAGGTCGTCCGCCACCTGGCGGGCCCGCGCGAGAACCTCTGCGTCGTCGGCGACGACGACCAGGCGATCTACGGCTGGCGCGGCGCCAAGGTCGCCAACATCCTCGGCTTCGACATGTACTTCCCGCGCGCCAAGATCATCAAGCTCGAGCAGAACTACCGCTCGTACGCCCCGATCCTCCGCTGCGCCAACCAGGTCATCGTCCGCAACGCCACCCGCCACGACAAGACCCTCATCCCGCAGCGCACCGGCGGCGACAAGGTCACCCTCGTCGTCGCCCCCGACGGCGACCAGGAGGCCCGCTGGGTCGCCCGCACGATCCGCCGCGAGGTCGTCGAGCGCGGCGTCCGCCCCGAGACCATCGCCGTCCTCTACCGCTCCGCCAAGCAGGCCGACGCCGTCGAGGCCCTCCTGCAGGAGCACGGCCTCGCCTACCGGATCCTCGGCGGACAGGCCTTCTTCGACAAGAAGCAGGTCAAGGACGCCCTCGCCTACCTCAAGGTCATGCTCGCCCCGAGCGACGACCTCGCCACCCGCCGCGCCCTCGACGTCCCCTCACGCGGGGTCGGCCTCAAGACCCTCGAGCACCTGACGGACTTCGCGCGCCACCGCGGGATCTCCCTCGCGGAGGCGATCCACCGCAGCGACGAGCTCGGCGACCTCACCTCCCGCGCAGCGGCCGGCCTGCGCGGCTTCTCCGCCGCGATCAAGCGCGCCCAGGGCCACTACTACAGCAGCGGCTCCGCCGTCGCCCCCCTGCGCGCGCTCCTCGAGGGCGTCGGCCTCCGCGAGCACATCGCCAAGGAGGTCGGCTCCGAGGAGGCCGCCTCCGCCCGCTGGGACGGCGTCGTCTGGCTCATCGACGCCCTCGCTCGCTTCGAGCAGCGGGCCCGCGAGCGCGGCGGCCCCGTCCGCTCCAGCG
>CAZMML010000133.1:0-7905 GCA_964567335.1 uncultured Nannocystis sp.
ACCTCGCCGGTCCTGACCTCGCCGCCGCCGCCCTGCGGGCCGGCTGGCTCGACGATCTCGGCCGCGCCGGCGAGGCCGCCGCCCTGTGGGCCCAGATCGGCGGACGCGCCGGCGCCGTGCCGGCCGACCTCGCCGCCGCCCGCAGCTTCCTCGCCGCCCTGGGCGGCACGCCGCCCGCCGCCGACGGCGCCGGCCTCGCCTACGGCCTCGCCCAGGGGCTCACCCGCACCGTCCGCACGCCGGCCGTCCGCCGCCTCGAGACCCTCGCCGCCGCCCGCAGCCGCTGGTCGCGGATCTCGAGCAGCGAGCGCGACGCCGGCAGCGAGGGCCTCGAGGTCCCCCGCGCCAGCGCCCTCCCGAGCCCCAGCGCCGCCGTCCGCGAGGCCCTGCTCGCCGCGCCCTGGCCGCACCACGACGCCACCCTGCTCCGCCCCGGGATCGCCACCGTGCTCTCGCTCCGCCGCGACGACCCCGGCCCGCTGGCCGTCGACCTCTGGTGCCAGGCCGTGCGGCCCGACCTCGGCGACGGCGCGCCCGCCCGCGTCCGCGTCCGCCTCGACGACGCCGAGCTCCACCACGGACCTGTCCCGGAGGCCACCTCCCAGACCTTCGAGACCGCCGCCCTGCCGGCCGGCGCGCACCGCGTCGAGGTCGAGCTCGACCCGACCAGCCCCGCGCACCTCTGCTCCGCCCGCCTGCGCGGCGCGGCCGACGTCGGCGACGCGCTCGCCAGCCGCCGCCCGACCCGCTGGCACCTCGCCCGCCCGCAGCGCCCGCTCGAGGTCGTCGCCCTCGGCCCCACCACCCTCGCGCTCGAGATCCGCGCCGACCTGCGCAGCGGCGCCGCCGGGGCCGTCCTCGACGTCGCCCGCGGGGACGGCCCCTACGCCCGCCACAGCGCGCTCGACCTGCCGCGGGCGCCCGACCCGGCCGTCGCCCCCGAGCGCAGCCGCACCCTCAGCCCCGGCCTCGCCGCCACCCGCGTCTTCACGATCGCCGAGCCCGGCCCGCACCGGATCCGCGTCACCCCGGATCGCGGCAGCGCCCTCGTCCGCGTCCACCAGCGCGTCGACGGCAGCGACAACGCCGAGGTCCCGCCCGCGCCCGTGCGCCGGATCGACCTCGCCGCCCTCGTCGACGAGCTCGGCCCGCTCCCGATCCCCGCCCTCGCGCTCGCCCGCGAGGCCCCGCTCGCGCCGCCCGTCCAGCGCTTCGGCACCACCCGCGCCGACCTCCGGCTCGGCACCGACGACCTCGAGGACAGCGACGACCTCACCCCGCGGCTCACCGGCCTCGTCGGCCTCGGCCGCGCGCGCGAGCTCGTCGCCCGCCGCCTCTGGCTCGCCCTCGGCCCCGAGCTGCGCCCGCGCGAGGCCACCCCCCTCGCCGGCGGCGGCGAGCTCGCGCTCCAGGCGCTCTTCCCCCGCCTCGGCCTGCGCGCCCGCGCCGGCCTCGGCGCCCTCACCCAGGCCCACGGCGACGCGTACGCGTGGGCGCTGCGGGTCGGCCTCCGCCTCGACCGCCCGACCTGGATCGCCCCGCGCCTCCAGCTCCTCCCGCGCCTCGACCTGCTCGGCCGCGTCCAGTCGCTGCGCGCGGCCGACATGTCCCTTGAGACGGTCCACCCGCGGATCTACCAGCGCTACCTCGAGGATCACCCCTTCGTCCTCCGCCCCGGCCTCGACCTCCGCTACCAGCCCTGGCAGGACGCGCGCCTGATCGGCGGCGTCGAGCTCGCCCCCAACAGCGACTTCCGCGGCCTCGACTACGTCAGCGGCCAGGTCGGCCTCTACGGCGTGCTCGCCCTCCCGAGCCGCCTCGTCCCCGAGTTCTGGCTCGAGGAGGAGCTCTCGCTGCGCCTCCGCGACCCCGATCGCCCGCAGACCTACCTCCGCAACCGGCTGCGCGCCGGCCTCGGCCTCGGCGTGTGGGCCGGCCGCGCCGCCCGCGTCGTCGTCGGCGCGGCCGACACCCTCTACGCCGCCGCCCCCTTCCCGCTGCGCAACGTCCTCGAGCTCTGGCTCCGCGTCGACCTGGTCCTCGGCCGCGGCCTCCGCGACTACGGCCCCCTCGACCTCACCTTCCGCGCCGTCCGCGAGCACCGCCTCTGGCACCCGCGCCCCTGAAGACCGGGTCGCCGCCGACTCGCCCGGCTCAGCGCGAGGTCACCCGATCAGGGGCCGAGACGTCCAGATCTCCCCCTCAACTGCGGCGATCAGCCTCCCGTCGGAGCTTACCGCGAGCGGCAGCTTGGACCCGCCGCCACCGGGTGTCGGCGTCGCGTACGCGTCGCCCCCCAGCAGCACGCACAACTCGCTCGTCGGGCCCGCGATCGACACCCCGACGAGGATCGGGCGCGTGCCGTCGAGCTCGCAACAGCCGAAGGCGACCGGCCAGACGTGCTTGAGGAGCGCCTCGTCGAGCGAGCTCCAGGCCCCGCCGTACCTGGACCAGCGGCGATCGCCACGGAGGACCAGGAGGCTGCCCCGCGCCGTCGCCGGGTCGACGCGGTGCGACGCGCGACCGACCGGCCAGAGCCCCCGGGTCATGCCGCAACCGACGACGAAGAGCGTCTCGTCGCCGCCGCGGGCCACGTGGGACAGGGCGCCGATGCCGCTCGCGCCGACGACTTCCCAGGTCTCGCCGACCCCGGTCGCCAGCACGCCGTGCTTGTGGTCGGCGCCGACGATCCAGCAGCGTCCCGTGGCGTCGCACGTCGCGCCCGTCCACAGGACCGGCCCCTGGCCGCGGTCCGTCCCCACGCCCTGGTCCGCCAGAGAAACCGCGCGCCAGCGGTCGCCGTCGAAGTGATGCAGGCCGGCCTTGGAGAGCCCGTACACGCTGTGGGCCGAGGGTCCGCAGACCTGCTCGAACACCGGCAGCCGCGCGCGCGAGGCGATCCGAAGGTCGCCAGCGCGCCCGAACAGGGTGGAGCCCTCGCCGAGGCCGACCCACGTGCCGTCGCTCAGCGACCAAACCCCCGAGAGCTCGTCCTGGACCTCATCACACGCGTGCCACTGCGCTCCATCGCGGATCAGCACGCGCGAGCGCCCGCTCCCCGCGGCTCGCACCACCGCCGCGCCCTGGACCAGCGCGACGACGCGGCCCTGCGTCGGCGTGACCGTCCAGCACGGGTCCAGCGCGCGCGGCGCGAAGCTCCCGCGCGGCGGATCCGGCGGCCGCGCGGGCTCGACGTCCATCACGAAGCGAAGGTGCGCCCCGCGGAGGTGGATCACGTCGCCCGTCCGGAGCACGTGCTCCACCGCCGGCGCGCCGTTCACCTCGACCTCGCCGTCGAGCGCGCGGAGCCGGTACCAGCCGTCGGCGCCCAGGGTGACGCTCACGTGCTCCTCGGCCGCCTCGGGGACGACGAGCGTGCTGTCGGAGCCGGAGCCGAGCACGTTGAACGATCCGAGCACGTGCTCGCCCGATCGCTCACCTCCGCGTACGAGCTTCGCCGCCATGCCCTTTGCCCGACTATACCCCGCGGCGCACGAGCGGTCCCGGCCGACCGCCCGGCCGGGCCGACGAGCGCCCGGGCCGCACCGGCGTCCGCCTCGCGTGCTATCCACGCGGCGTGTCACCCGCACGGCGCGCGCACTTCGTCGCCCTCTTCGGCTCCGAGGGCGAGCGCTGGCTCGCCGCGCTCCCGGAGATGATCGACGCCCTGTCCCGCGCCTGGCGGATCGAGCTCCTCGCCCCCCTGGACACCGATGGCCTGTGCGCGTGGGTCGGCCTCGTCCGCCGCGAAGACGGCGGCGACGCCGTCCTCAAGCTCACCGTCCCCCACGCCGAGGCCCGCCACGAGGGCGACGCGCTCGCCTGCTGGGGCGGCGACGGCGCCGTCCGCCTGCTCGCCGCGAGCGACGACGGCTTCGCCCTGATCCTCGAGCGTGCGGTCCCCGGGGACGCCCTGTCGACGCTCCCCGCGGACGACGCCGACGCCCTCGTCTGCGCCCTCGCCCCTCGCCTGTGGCGCGATCCCGGGCCCTCCGCGCCCTTCATCAGCCTCTCCGCGCTCGTCGCCGAGTGGCGCCGCGACCTCGCCTCGCAGCTCGCGGGCTACGACCCCGCGGTGGTCGACCTGGCGCTCGCCCTCGGCGCCGAGCTCGCGGCCACCTCGCCGGAGCCGCGCCTCCTGCACGGCGATCTGCACTCCGGGAACGTCCTCGCCTCGGGGCGCGGGTGGCTGGCGATCGATCCGAAGCCGCTCGTCGGCGATCCGGCCTACGAATGGGCCCAGTGGCTCGGCGACCGCTGCGAGGTCGTCGAGGCGAGCGCCGACCCCTGCGGCGAGCTCGTCCGGCGGACCCTCCAGATCGCCGGCGCCTGCGCCCTCGACCCCCTGCGTGTCGCCGGCTGGACGCTCCTCAAGTCGGTCGCCTGGGAATTCGGCCCCGCGCGCGCCGCCCTCTTCCGCGACGTGTGGGAGCGCGTGCGGCTCGGAGCCGCGGCCCCTTGATCCGACATGAACGTTCAGCCAGATCGGCTCGCAGGCGCGCCCGCGCAGCCAGGAGCGCGCGTGACCGCGGTCGTTCGAGTCGTCGAGATGTGCGGCCTGGTCGCACCGGTGCGGGCGTCCTCCCCATCGATCGCCCCGGCACCCCGGGCTTCGCATAGGCTAGGGGGCTGGAGGTTCCCATGCGGCGAAGTTTGGTCACCTGTTGTCTGGCTGCGCTCGCGTTGCCGCGGGTCGCGGCCGCGGACGACTTCGCGAGCGGCTCGCTCATCATCCCGATGGACACCGACTACCAGGACATGGGCATGCTCCGCGCCTACGGCCTGGTGTACGAGCTGCTGCGGCAGAACGTCCCGGTCCGGTGGGTGATCAAGGTCGGCAAGAAGAAGGGCGACACCGACTTCACCGCCTCGGCGACGGACCTCGTCTCGAACGCGCCGATCGACCAGCACGGCTACCGCGGCGGCCCCTTCGTCGTCGACGCCGCCGACGCGGATCTCGCCATGCCCTTCGTCGAGGCCTGGCAGATGAAGTACCCCGAGACGGCGGTCCACGAGGCGACGGCGGCCTTCTCCGGCGACGTCGCCCGCCTGCTGGTGGTCGCGCCCTCGATCGCCATGATGGCCGACGGCAACCAGAAGATCGCCCGCAAGTACATGATCGCCGCCGGGATCCCGGACTCGACCGGCGACCCGCTGTGGCCCGACGCCAGCCCCGACATGCTCGACCCGCTCGAGCTCACCGGGCCGGACGAGATGAACCACCACGACGGCGCGCTCTTCGACGAGGACGGCGACCCGGTCTACTGCCAGTTCATGTCGATGCACTGGGCGGTCAACGACGCGAGCAACAACCCCGACGTCGTCGCCGAGATGCGCGAGTTCCTCAGCTTCCCGACCCACCTCTTCGCCGAGTGTCAGGCGGTGAACGCCTTCGAGAACCTGGTCCCGCACGGCTTCTTCCTCACCAACAAGGGCTTCCTCTTCGCCGCCCAGCCGAAGATGTACGACTTCTACCAGCAGGACAGCCCCTTCGCGCAGATCGACGGCAACTTCCTCTCGGTCGGGGGCAGCGAGCCCGCGTACACGCTGCCGCCCGGCGAGACCTACAAGGCCGGCGACACCGTGATGATCACGGCGGCCGGGACCCCGATCGGGGTCCAGGACGTGTGGATGTCTGGCTTCCTCGACGGCGTCTGCCCTGGCCTCGAGGATCAGCCCGACATCACCGCGCTGTGCCTCACCGCCGGCAAGGTCAGCTACCTCGGCGGCCACGAGTACGACACCAAGGTCCCGATCTCGACCAGCCCGACCACGCAGGGCGTCCGCCTCTTCCTCAACTCCCTCTTCGAGGCCCCCTGCTCGACCATCGAGGGCCTCCCCGCCATGTCGGTGATCAAGACGGCGCCCGAGGTCACCGCCGACCCGCAGGTCACCTTCGACCTCGCCTACATGAACACCGGCCCGATGCCGGCCCTCGAAGCCGTCCTCACCGACACCCTCCCGCCCGGCGTCACCTTCGTCTCCGCCACCGACAACGGCATGGAGGCCGGCGGCGTCGTCACCTGGCAGCTCGGCAACCTCGGCGAGGGCGAGGGCGGGACCGTCAGCGTCACCGTCAACCTCGACGCCCCCGGCGTCTACACCAACAACGCTTCGCTCGCCTACCGCGCCGGCGTCAACATCCTCTCCGTCGACTCCAACCCGACGATGACCGCCTACGGCGTCGGCCCGACCACCGACGGCAGCAGCGGCGGCTCGGACTCCGGCGCGAGCGGCACCGGCAGCGCGGGCGGCACCGACAGCGCGAGCGGCACCGCCGGCAGCGCGAGCGGCACCGCCGGCAGCGCGAGCGGCACCGGCGGCGCGAGCGGCACCGGCGGCAGCGCGAGCGCTTCGGCCGGCACCTCGGGCGCGCCGACCACGGGGGCCGGCAGCGGCGGCTCGGGCGGCAGCGGGACGGGCGACAGCGCGAGCGGGACCGCCGGCGGGACCCCGACGGAGGGATGCAGCTGCCGCGGCGGCGCGGGTGACGGCGTCGCCGCGGGCCTCCTCGTCGGCCTCGCGGGCCTCGGCCGGCGTCGGCGTCGCTGCTGAGGACCCCAGCGCGGAGCCGGGTCGGTCCGCGCGAAGTCGCGTCGGCGTCGACGGCGCACCGGCGGCGCCCGGGGCGACGCCGGGCCTCAGCGGATCCAGATGTGGCCGGCCGTGTTGTAGATCGTCGCGCCCGCCGCGAAGCCGGAGGGCGTCCGCCACGGCGAGTCGACACCCGGCCCGAGGTCGCAGGCCGCCGTGTAGTACGCTTGCGCTCCGAAGCCGGCCGCGTCGTTGAGGGTCACGATATTGGCCTCGTTGTTGAGCACGAGGCCGAAGCGGACGCGGGCGTCGTAGCAGGACTGATCGTCGTCGATGTTGATCCCGACCGCGACGTAGTTCGGCACGGTCGAGGCCTCGGCCACCGTGCGGCCCTGGATCGTCAGCCACTTGAGCTTCTCGGCCTGCGCCTCCACGAAGTAGAGCCCCTTCATCGCGATGTCGGAGCCGACCGGCGTGTTGGTGAAGAGGTTGAGCAGCGTCGTCGGCATCGGCAGCGCGTACGCCTTGCACGCGTACACCTTCGTCTGCGGGTGCTGCATGCACCCGCGGATCTCCCCGCCGGGCAGCGCGTTGTAGGCCGGGAACTTCCCGTCGGAGGGATCCGTCGGCAGCGGCGTGTTCTCGTTCACGACCGTGTTCGTGGTCCAGTGCGTCGAGTAGAAGTTGAACTGCCCGTTCGTCGGCGCGAAGCGGATCGCCAGCGTCCACCCCCCGCCGTCGGTCGTCATGTCGCAGTACGCCTTGAAGGCCTGGATCGGCCCGCCGCCGTCCGGGTCGATGTCGTAGAGCCCGTCCGGAGCGTCCGGGATCGCCGCCTTGAGCGCCTTGCAGCTCGCCGCCAGCGCGCACACGTTCTGGTCGCAACCACCGGTCTTGCAGTCCGAAGGCACCCCGCACGCCTCGCCGAGCTCGCACTTCGGGCAGGTCCCGCCGCCGCAGTCGACGTCGGTCTCTTGAAGCCGACGCTGCGCACCCTCGCCCTGGCCAGCTAGACCCCCCTGGGGGCTCAAGCACGCACGAATAAGGCGCTCGAATTCACCTCGAACGCGTCCGCTCGCCTGACAGAGCGCTTCCGTGCGGGTTTTGAGTCGCCAGGGAGGTCCGGCTTCCCCAGGTCCCACGCGACGCTACGGGAGAAAACCAGGAGACGGAGGAAGGCGTCGCGGGGCGCCAAGGAGGTCGAGCTCCGGCGCGATCACACGCAGGTCAGTGACACAGATGCTTGTCGAAGTCGGCTTGCGCGTCCGATCCGACTCAGGGTCGGAGTCTCCGTGTGTGAGAGGCGCAGGGCTTCTAGCGGTGGCCTCGTTGGCTCCGCGTTCTGGGCCGCGATGCGAGGGTCTGGGACCA
>CAZMML010000134.1:0-7905 GCA_964567335.1 uncultured Nannocystis sp.
CCGCCCCCCGCCCCGGGGGGGGGCGGGGGGGGGCGGGCGGTTTATCGTGTCCTCAACCCCCCCGGGGGCCAACACCACCGGGGGGGGGGGGGGGGGCCGGGGGGGGGGGGGCCCCCCCCTCGACAGCGTGACGCGCTGGATGACGATCATCATCCTCCAGCTCGCCAGCCTGGTGATCGTCCACTTCAACCTGAACACCGCGAGCAGCATCCTGCTCGACCACTCGCTCAGCGTGCTGGCGATCTTCCTCACCGGCGTGGTGATCGGCCGGCGGGCGGCGCTGCTCTGGGCGATGGTGACGATCACGAGCCTCTTCGTCGCCGTCGAGCAGCGGGGCCTCGACTTCCAGTACGTGCTGATGACGCGCGCCGAGCTCGAGGCGCTGCAGCAGCTCGGGCCGGCGGCCGCGGAGGCGCGGGCGGCGGCGGCGGCGGCCGAGCACCTGGTGCCGCTGCCGATCGGCCTCTTCGCGGCGGTGTCGGTGATCTTCACCGGCCTGACCATCGCGGCGACCTACTTCGAGACCGGGATGATCGGGCGCGTGCTCGCGGCGATGCCGGTCGCGCTCGAGAAGATCCAGATCGCCGCGCGCGAGCGCCAGGCGCTCGCGCAGGAGAACATGCGCATGGGCATGGAGCTCGAGGTGGCCCAGCGGGTGCAGGCGATGACGCTCCCGCGCGGGGAGGAGCTCCAGCAGCACCCGGGGCTCGAGATCGCGGCGCACATGATCCCGGCGTCGGAGATCGGCGGCGACCTCTACGACGTGCTCGCGGGCCCCGACGGGTCGACCTGCCTCGTGATCGGCGACGTCACCGACCACGGGCTGGCCTCGGGGGTGGTCATGCTGATGACCCAGGCGGCGCTGCGCTCGGCGATCGAGCAGACCAGCGGCGACCTCGTCGCGTCGCTCGTGCGGGTCAACTCGGTCCTCTACAAGAACGTCCAGGAGCGGATGGGCGACAGCCGCAACCTGACCCTCGTGCTGCTGCGCTACAAGGCCGGCAAGCTCCAGATCGCGGGCCAGCACGAGAGCATCATCGTCGTCCGCGCGGGCGGCGAGGTGGAGGAGATCGAGACGCTCGACCTCGGGATCAACATCGGCCTCGTCGGCGAGATCTCCGACATGCTCGCCGAGCGCACGATCGAGCTCCACGTGGGAGACCTCCTGGTGCTCTACACCGACGGCGTGACGGAGGCGGCGGCGCCCGACGGCGGGCAGTATGGGGTCCCGCGCCTGAAAGAGGTGGTGGCGCGCCACCGGGCGCTGCCCTGCGAGCAGATCCGCGACCGCGTCTTCAAGGACGTGTACGATTGGATCGATGGCGGGACGGTCCACGACGACATCACGTTGGTGCTGGTGAGGCGCACGGCATGAAGGAGCGGAGCATGGACGGCAAGACCTACGGGGACTTCGACTTCGTCCCCGACGACCTCGTGTCCGAGGCGCGGCTCTCGCTGGCGCTGTCGCCGAGCGACTTGACGGCGCACTGGCAGCGCTGCGGGCGCGTCTCGGACTTCATCGCCGGCTACATCGTGTCCGCCTACGAGGCGAGCGCGGCGGCCCGGGAGGGCCCGCACCTCGAGGACGGGCCGCTCTTCACGGCGATCTCGACCGTGTTCCAGGAGCTGATCGAGAACGCGGCCAAGTTCTCGCCGAAGCGCGAGGCGAGCATCGCGGTGCGGGTCAAGCACTTCAGCGGCGTGCTGATGTACGAGGTCGAGAACACGACCACGCCCGCCTTCCTGCGGCGCTTCGAGGAGTACCTGCGCCACATGGCGGAGGTCGAGGACCTCGCGGCGCTCTACCTGCAGATCGTCGAGGCGGCGCACGAGGCCGGCGCCGACGCGCAGCGCTCGGGCACCGGGCTGCTGGTGATTCGCAAGGACCACGGCGTCCGCGTCGGGGTCCGCTTCACGGAGGACGACCACGGTCGGCCGATTGTGACCGTGCGTGCGTTCCAGACCCTGGGGGGAGTGTAGCCATGGAAGTTCGTGAGACGGAGGCGGTGGTCCAGTTCTCGCAAGAGACGGAGACCGTGCACTTTAGCGGCCTCCTGCGCCTGTCGCACCTCAAGGCCTACGACAACATCGCGGCCCTCCTGCGCGCCGCCGCCGACCAGGTCGGCGACACGCTGACGCTCGACTTCCGCGAGCTCCGCTTCCTCAACAGCTCCGGGCTGTCGGCGATCGGCGTCTTCGTGGTGGCGATGCGCAAGGCGGGGCGCCCCAAGCTCCGCATTCTCGGCAGCAAGAGCAACGCCTGGCAGCAGAACTCGCTCCGTAACTTCCAGATGCTGTGGAAAGACACGATCCTCGTCATCGAGTGAGCGCGCGGCGACGTGGCGTCGGGGGGCGGGTCCTGGGGCGCGCCTCGATCGTGCTCGCGCTCGCCGCGGGCTGCAGCGGGGGCGGGGAGACCACCACGGGCACGTTCTCCTCCACGAGCGTGGCCGCGAGCGAGGGCTCGTCGGGTGTCTCGAGCTCGACCAGCGCCGCGCCGACGACGGGGACAGGGACCAGCGCGGGGCCGACGAGCTCGGGGCCGACCGGCACCTCGGCGGCGACCGATGAGCCGACGACCGGGGCGCCGCCGACCTGCGGCGCTGTCGAGACCTTCGCCTCCGGGGCGTCGCCGACCCAGCAGATCCACGTGAGCCCCGCGGGGGCCGACGACGCGGCCTGCGGCGCGGAGGGTGCGCCCTGCCAGACGATCGCCTTCGCGGCCGGCAAGGCGACGCCCGGGACCGCGATCGTGCTGCACGCGGGGAGCCACGCCGCGGATCAGTACATCGACGGCCTCACGGGCTCCGCGGACGCGCCGATCTGGATCGGCGGGGCCCCCGGCGAGGCGGCGCAGATCGTCGGCGGCGGCGAGGGCCTGCACCTCACGCGGCCGCGCTACGTGGTGGTGCACGACCTCGAGGTGACCGGCGCGAGCGACAACGGCATCAACGTCGACGACGGCGGCGCCTACGACGACCCCGAGGCGGCGCGCTTCCTCGTGCTCGAGCGCCTGCGGGTCCACGACATCGGCCAGGGCGGCAACCAGGACTGCCTCAAGCTCTCGGGCGTGAGCGACTTCTGGGTCCTCGGCAGCGAGCTCAGCGGCTGCGGCGGGGGCGGGCAGGGCAGCGGCGTCGATCACGTCGGCTGCCACCGCGGCCTGCTGGCAGACAACAACTTCCACGACATCAGCGGCAACGCGGTGCAGGCGAAGGGCGGGAGCGAGGACCTCGAGATCCGCGCCAACGTGATGACGAACGCGGGCGAGCGGGCGGTGAACCTCGGCGGCTCGACCGGGCTGGAGTTCTTCCGCCCGCCGCTGGTGATGGGCGGGCCGAACGCGGAGGCCCGGCGGATCTCGGTGATCGCCAACGCGATCGTCGGGGGCGTGACGCCGCTGGCCTTCGTCGGCTGCGTCGACTGCCTCGCCGCCAACAACACGATCGTCGGCCCCGAGCGCTGGCTGCTGCGGATCTTGCAGGAGACCGTCTCGACCCCGGACTACGAGTTCTTGCCGGCGTCGATGGGCCGTCTTGTGGGCAACGTCGTGGTCTTCGAGCGGGGGCAGATCTCGACCTACGTCAACATCGGCGCGGACACGGCGCCCGAGACCTTCGTCTTCCAGAGCAACCTGTGGTACGCGAGCGATGACCCCGCCGCGTCGAGCCCGGCGGCGGACCTACCGAGCGCCGAGATCGACGCGATCGCCGGGCAAGATCCGCTGCTCATGCCCGGGGACGTCCACCTCAGCCCCGGGAGCCCGGCGATCGGGACCGGGGCGCCGCTCTCCGAGCTCGTCGCGGACCTGGACGGCGAGTGCTACGCGACGCCGCCGAGCCGCGGGGCGGACGAGCCGGCGAGCTGAGTCCCGACGATCGGGGCGCCCAGAGCGGAGCCTCTTGACAGGCGCCGAGGGCGCGTGCGATTTCGCCAGCGCCCGCACGCTCGGGCTCAGGAGACACCGATGTTTCGTAGCACCACCTCCCTCCTCCTCGCTTGCCTCCTCGTCGCCTGCGGCGGTGAGGCCAAGAAAGACACCAAGCCGGAGGCCAAGAAAGACGCCCCGGCCGCGGACGCCGGCAAGTCGCCGCCGGACGCCGGTAAGCCCGCCCCCGAGGCGCCCAAGCCCGCCCCCGTCGCCGAGAAGTCGGAGTTCAAGCCCGACGAGGCGTGGAGCACGCTGTCCGGGATGTCGCACATGGACCGCATGACCAAGTTCAAGGACGGCGTCACGATCAACGGCGCCGTCGCCAAGGTCGTCGACGACCCGGCCGGCGAGTACGAGCTGCAGCTCGACGCCGGCGGCGGCAACACTGTCCAGCTCCGCTTCCAGGACTTCGGCAAGGCGGCGAAGGACAAGAAGCTCGCCGCGGGCGCGACGGTCAGCGCGGCGAAGTGCTCGCCGACCAACCCGCAGGGCAACATGATGGCCTTCGTCGGCTGCGAGCTGAAGTAGGTCAGTCGCGCGGGACGCTGTCCGCGACGTAGGCCCCGATCCAGCGCTCGTCGTCGGGCAGGTCGGGGCCGCTGCACTCGAGCGCGGCGGCGCAGCTCTCGAAGCGACCTTCGGGCAGCGGGCGCGCCGCGATCCGGGCGAGGCCCTCCTCGAGGTCCGGGCCCAACCCCTCTCCCGCGAGGAGTTGGCGCGCGAACCCACGCGAGCCGATGACGAAGCGGTCGCCGGGCTCCAGGGCCTCCTCGCGCAGCTCCCAGGGCGTCTCGGAGGACTCGAAGCCGAGGCAGCGGACCAGCACGTGGCCGTAGCGCCGGTCGATCTCCTCCCAGTCCGGGACCTGCTCGCGCCGGAGCAGGTTCAAGAGGGTGTGCGGCTCGATGAGGGGCTCGTGCGCGCCGCCGCGGATCCGGACGACGCAGCCGTCGCCCGCGAGCGCGAGCGCGACGCGGTCCCCGGCGATCCAGGCGGCCGCCACGGTCGCGCCCATGTTGCCGTAGACGAGGCCGCCGCGGGGGGCCCGCGGGATCTCGAGCAGGCGCTCGTGCGCCGCCTTCAGCAGGCCCGCGAGGGCGACGCCGGCGGGGCGCGCCCGCGCCGCGGGCAGGTGCTCGCGCGCGAGCGAGAGGACCACGCTGGTCGGCACGTAGCCGAAGCCCTGGCCGAGCAGGCCGTCGGCCACGATAGCGAGCGCGTGGGAGCCCGCGGGCCCCGACCTCGACGCGACGAGCGCGGCCTCGTCGGCCCAGTGGGACGACCATCGGTCGTGGGCGGAGCGGTAGGCGAGGGCGACCCGCACGGGCTGTCCTGAAGGCTAGTCGCGGGGGACGGGGCGGGGCAAGTCGGGCCCCGCGGCCGGCGTCTGGACCCTGGGGGGGACCCTGTGCGAAGGTCGCCCCGTGTCCCAGCAGGAGCGGGCGCTCGCAGCGCTCACGCGGGCGGAGCACGCGGCGCTCGCGATCCGGCGGGACCTCCGGCGCAAGGCGCTGCTCGACCAGCTCGTCCTCGGGGCGCGAGAGATCGAGCACCCGAGCCCGATCGGCTTCGCGGCGCACCTGGGGCTGCCGGCGTGGTGCTGGATGCTGATCGCCGCGCTCCTGGTCGTGCTCCAGGCGCCGGTCGCCGGGATCCTGCCGATCGCGGGGGCCGCGGCGCTCGCGGCGCTGCTCCTCCGGACCTGGCTCGTGGTTCATGCGGCGAGCCAGCTCTTCCGCCCCGCGCCGGCCGACGAGCGCGCGCTCCAGGACGCGCTCGCGGAGTGCACGCGCGCGCTGCGGGCCCCGGCGCCGGGGGATCCCTACCGCCATTGCGACCGGGGCTGGGCCGGCGACGACCCCGAGGACGCGGAGCGGCCGTGGACCGAGCTGGCGACGATCCGCCGCACCGCGGCGGCGCTGCGGGCGTTGCCTCCCGCGCCGCCGCGAGAGTGACGCGCCGGGGGCGGCGGGCCGCAGGCGCCGCGGCGGGTCGCGGCCGCGCAGAACCTGTCGGAACGAACATGTCCCTGAGCGGACGGGTGCGCGGGTGCGCGGGTCGCCTGTCCTTGAAGACAGGCCTTCGCGCTGGCGCGCCTTGACCGCTTCGGCGCGGCGCCGCTATGTTGGCTGGGCTGGGCGTCTGGGCTGGCGCCGGGGGTCGAGGGTCGAGGGGAGGAGGGACGTCATGGTGTTCGCCAGCCTGATCTTCCTCTACGTCTTTCTGCCCCTCAACCTGCTGCTCTACTACGGGCTGCGGGGGCAGACGGCGCGGAACCTGCTGCTGATCGGCTGCTCGCTGACCTTCTACGCCTGGGGCGAGCCGGTGTGGGTGTCGCTGCTGGTGGCGACCAGCGTCTTCGACTACGTCCACGGGCTCCTGATCGAGCGCTTCCGCGGCACGCCCTGGGCGAAGGTCGCGCTTGGCTCGTCGCTGGTGGTCAACCTCGGGCTGCTGGCGACCTTCAAGTACAGCGCGTTCTTCGCCGAGACCTTCGGCGCGCTGACGGGGGTGCAGGCCGACGCGCCGAGCTTCGCGCTCCCGATCGGGATCTCATTTTACACCTTCCAGGCGCTCTCCTACGTCGCCGACGTGTACCGCGGCGAGATCGCGGCGCAGCGCTCGTACCTGAAGTTCCTGCTCTACATCAGCCTCTACCACCAGCTCGTGGCCGGCCCGATCGTCCGCTACGCGCACGTGGCGGCGGAGATCGAGGGCCGCCGCCACCGGCTCGCGGACGTGTCGGCGGGGGTGTCGCGCTTCTGCGTCGGGCTCTTCAAGAAGGTGTGCGTCGCCAACGTCGCGGGGCAGCTCGTGGTCCGCTACATGGAGGCCGACCCGGCCGGGCTCTCGATCGCCGAGGGCTGGTTCGGCCTGACGATGTTCACGCTGCAGATCTACTTCGACTTCTCGGCCTACTCGGACATGGCGATCGGGCTCGGCCTGATGTTCGGCTTCCACTACCGCGAGAACTTCGACTACCCCTACGTGGCGCGCAGCGCGACCGAATTCTGGCGCCGCTGGCACATCTCGCTCGGCTCCTTCTTCCGCGACTACGTGTACATCCCGCTCGGCGGCGGGCGCAGCCGGCCCTACCGCAACCTCTTCGTCGTGTGGGGCCTGACCGGCCTGTGGCACGGGGCGAGCTGGAACTTCGTGCTGTGGGGGCTCTACTTCGCGGTCCTGATCGCGCTCGAGCGGCTCCTCCTGCGCCGGCTGCTGGACGCGCTGCCGCGGATCGTCGGTCACCTCTACCTGCTGGCGGCGGTGGTGCTCGGGTGGGCGCTCTTCTACTTCGAGGACTTCGGGCGCCTCGGGGCCTACCTCGGGCTGCTCTTCGGCGCGGGCGAGTGGAGCTCCCCGGAGCTCGGCCGCGTGATCCGCGAGCACCTCTTCTGGCTGGCGCTGGCGCTGGCGCTCTGCCTGCCGCTGGCGCCGCGCCTGCGCGCGTGGCTGGCGGCGCGCCCGCCCGCCGCGCAGGCCTGGGCGGCCGCGGCCGCGGTGCCCTTCCACCTCGGGCTGCTGGCCCTGGCGACCGCGATGCTCGTCGGTCGCACCTACAACCCCTTCCTCTACTTCAGGTTCTAGACCGATGCGCGCGCCTGAGCTCACGTCGATCCAGATCGTCCAGGTGCTCGCCTTCGTCGGCTTCCTCGCGGCCTTCGGGGCCCTGCTCCTGCGGCCCTCGTCGGGGCCGGCGATCTCGGAGGAGGAGAACCGCGGCCTCGCGCCCGCGCCGACCCTGACCTGGAGCGGGCTCGCGGACGGCTCGTACACCGACGCGCTCGAGGCCTTCGTCGCCGACCACTTCCCCGGGCGCGAGCGCTGGCTGGCGCTGCACTTCTGGCTCAAGGAGCGGCGCGGGCTCCGCGACGAGGCGGTCGCGGTCTACGACCTCGCCGGCTTCGAGGGCGGGCTCGAGGACGCCGACCTCGAGGCGCTGCCGGAGGACTTCGCGGCGGGGGAAGATTTTG
>CAZMML010000135.1:0-7900 GCA_964567335.1 uncultured Nannocystis sp.
CGCCGAGAACCCCTGGCGCGCGTACATGGAGGACCTCCTCGACTGGCCGGTCGAGCACCGCTCGCGCGCGGAATTCGAGCGCCTCGTCGCAGTCGAGGGCCTCGAGACCCTCGACCTCGCGCCCGACCCCGTCTCCGGGACCAACCTCTTCTACGCCGGCCGGCGCGCCTGACGCTCGGCGCTCACGCCGTGGCCACGCCGACCGTGTTGCCGGTCCCCCGAACGTCTGCCTTCGCCATGTCGGCGAGCTCGACGTTGGACTGCACGCTGATGTTGTTGGGTCCCGAGGCGCACGCGGGAGCTTCGATTGCGTCCACATGATCATGTAGGTCCGAGAGACACGCCGCGTCGTCGGTCCGCACGCGCAGCGCCGTCCGATCGGAGGGCGGCGCCAAGGTCGTGCCCAGGGTCGCGGTCTCGACCTTGCTCCCCTGGTCGGCCATACCCCGCGCCAGGCTGCGCGGTGACGACGAGCGTGTCGCTGAGGAGGTCGTTGCCCGCCGGGATCACCAGCGCCGCGTCGATCGCCGCTTGCAGCTTCGATGTCGTCGCTGACCCCGTCCCCGGGCGCCGAAGTCGAGCGCGTTGAGCACCCCCGCGCTCGATCCGGGCGGACCCTCCGGTCCGGGCGGACCCGTCGATCCCGCCGGTTCCGCCGGTCCCGCCGGTCTCGCCGGCCCGATCCCGGCGATCGCGTCGGCCCGGGCTCGACCTCAGGACCCTGTGTCCCGTGGCAGCGTGGCGACATCCCGGCGCGAGACGCTCGGCGGCGGACCCTGATGGGCAGCCCGACTCATTCCGCGAGGACACAGACCTGTCAAGCGGCTCGCGGGCGCGTGCCGACGCCCCCGGCGTCCTTAACCTGCGCGCGCAGGCCATGGCGTCGCGCCGGACGACCGGCGAAACTCCGTCCACCCGGCCGACGTTGCCGGACCACGCGTATGGCCTTCGCCGATCGGCACTCCCTCACGAACTACTCGCTCGCGCGCAAGCTCGCCGCCACCGCGGCGCTTGTCCTCGGGTTCGGCCTCTTTCTGGCTGGCTGGCTCGTCAGCGTCGAGCTGGTGGGGTGGGAGCTCTCGCTCGGCGTCTTCCTCGATTGGGGGGGCAGGTTGAGCCACGTCCGCGCGGTGCACCCGGAGATCTTTTGGTTCCTGTGCGCCGTGCATCTCGGGTCCGTGCTCCTGATCGGCGTCGTCGCCGGGGTCCTGCTGCGGCGGGTCGCGTTCTCCCGCCGCGCGCGCAAGGCCGTCCTCGGCGCCATCGTCATCCTCGGGATCCTCGACCTCGTCGCCTGGTTGACCATCTCGAGCTGGAGCGGCGGGGCCGATCTCCTCGGGGGCGTCGTCCTGGTCCTCGTCGTCCTGCTCGCCTACGCGTCGCTCCACCCGCTTGCCCAGATGTGGATCTACCGCCGTTGGCGCGGCACCGGCGGCCCGCCGACGCGGGTCGTGATCGTGGGGGGCGGCTTCGCCGGCCTCTACGCCGCGCTCCACCTCGACCGCCGGCTCGGCTACCACCGCGACCTGCAGATCACGGTCATCGACCGCCGCAACTACTTCCTCTTCCCGCCGCTGCTGCCGAGCGTCGCGGCCGGGGCGATCGAGACCCGCCAGGTCACCTACCCCTTCCGGCGGATCTTCGAGGCGACCAACGTCATCTTCAAGAAGGAGCTGGTCGACCGCATCGACGTCGAGCGCAAGGTGATCCACGCGCGGGTCGACGTCGACGACGACCCCGTCACCGGCGCGCCCACGGTGATCTGCCGCGAGACCCCCTACGACTACCTGATCCTCGCGCCCGGCTCCGACACCAACACCTTCAACACCCCGGGGGCCCGCGAGCACGCCTTCTTCATGCGCGAGCTCGGGGACGCGATCGCGGTCCGCAACCAGGTCATCGACTGCTTCGAGCGCGCCGCCCGTGAGGATGATGTCGCGCGCCGCCGCGAGCAGCTCACCTTCGTCGTCGTCGGCGCCGGGCCGACCGGGGTCGAGCTCGCCGCCGAGGTCCACGACCTGATCGCCCACATCCTCCTCGGCCGCTACCCCGAGGTCGAGCGCGGCGACATCCGCGTCGTCATCGTCCAGTCGACCGACCAGATCCTCCCCGGGTGGCACCCGTCGATCATCACCAGCGCCGACGCGCACCTGCGCAAGATGAAGGTCGAGCTGCTGCTCAAGCGCCGGGTGGTCAAGGTGACGCCCTTCTGCGTCGAGCTCGACGGCGGCGACAAGATCGCGACCCGCACCTGCGTCTGGTGCGCCGGCGTCAAGCCCTCGCCGCTGCTGAGCGCCTGCGGCCTCCCGCTGCACAAGTCGGGGCGCGTCGAGATCGAGCCCGACCTCCGGGTCAAGGGCAAGGAGGACGTGTTCGTGCTCGGCGACGCCGCCTTCCTGCTCAACAAGGGCAACCCCCTCCCGCCGCTCGGGCAGGTCGCCTTCCAGCAGGGCCAGCACGCCGCGGCCAACATCGAGGAGCTCCTGCGCCGGCGCCCGACCCGGCCCTTCCGCTACTTCAACTACGGCGCCCTGGTCGCCGTCGGCGAGCACTTCGCCGCGATCGAGCTGCTGGGGATCCGCATGTCGGGCTTCCTCGCCTGGTGGATCTGGCGCACCCTCTACCTCGGCAAGCTGGTCGGATTCGGCAACAAGATCCGCGTCGTCCTCGACTGGACCCTGGACCTCCTGATCGAGCGCTCGATCTCCCAGATCGCCGCCGAGCGCCACAACTTCTTCAGCGCCGAGGTCGCGGGCTCGCAGGCGGAGCCGGCCAAGGGCGAAGGCACCCGCGCGGCGTCGTGACATCCTGACAGACCGGAGGCCGCCCCCCGGTGACAGGTTGACGCGCGCCAGCTCGCCGGCGCCTGTGATCTCGCAGCCTTGGCCGCGCGGGCGCCGTGGCACCTCGCGTGCAGCGTCCCGGGCGATGCTCCTTCGCCGCACGATCCTCGCCCTCTCGCTCCTCACGCCCGCGTGCGCGTCCACCCGCGACGAGCCCTCGGCCGCGCCCGCCGCCCCGCCGCCCGACAACGCCCAGATCGTCGCCACGCGCCTCCCCGTCGCCTACCACGACCCCATGGAGCTCGCGCGCGTGCTCCACGACCTCTTCGTCGTCCGCCCCGATCGCGGCGACGTGCGCGTGATCCTGGCCGACCGCGACCGATCTGCGCTCCTCGTCTTCACCACCCCCGAGGGCCTCGACGCGATCCGTCGCGTCCTCGGTCCCACGCTCACGCCGCCCCCCGCCGCCCTCTGAACACCTGACTCCAAGGACACACCACCATGCTGACCCTCCTCCGCGCCCTCACCTTCCCGGTCGCCTGCGCCCTCACGGGCGCGGCCGCCGCCCTCCTCGTCCACACCCTCGGCGCGCCCGCGCCGGAGTGCCCGCCGCCTGCCCCGCCGCCCGCCGTGGTCTTCGCCCCCGCGCCGCCTCCGGCCCCGCCGCCGCCGCCGACCCTCGTCTTCACGCCGCCGCCCCCCGCGCCCGCGGCCCAGCGCGAGCTCGCGATCCCGGACTCGGCGATCCGCTGCTCCGAGCCGCGGCGCTGCGCCGTCTCCCGCAGCTTCCTCGACACGCTCTTCGCCAACCCCTCCCTGCTCGCCGGCCAGGCCCGGGTCATGCCCTCGATCCGCGACGGCGAGGCGCGCGGCTTCAAGCTCTACGGGCTCCGACCGGAGGGCATCGCCCGGCGCCTCGGCCTCGCCAACGGCGACCTCCTGCGGGGGGTCAACGGCGAGCCGCTCCTCACCATGGAGCACGCGATGTCGGCGGTGAGCCGCCTCCGGCACAGCCGCACGCTCGACCTCGACATCGAGCGCAAGGGCGAGGCGCTGCAGCTCCACCTCGAGTTCGAGTGAGGCGCCGCCCGCGCTCAGTAGTGGAAGGTCCGGAAGTCGATGCGCCGGTTCTTCGCCCGGCCTGCCCGCGTCTGGTTCTTCGCGATCGGGTCGTCGATCCCCATGCCGCGGACGGTGATCCGCTCGGCCGCGATACCGCGCTCCACCAGGTAGCGCCGGACCATCTCGGCGCGCCGCATCGAGAGCTCGAGCGCCTCCTTCTCGTGCGGCTCCGAGTGACCCGTGACCAGCACCTTCGTGCCGGTGAAGAACGACAGGGTGAGCACGGCGCGGTCGAGGTTGCGATACCAGGGCGGCGTGATCACGTCTGACCCGGCGTCGAACTCGATCCCCTCGATCGTCCCCAGGTAGCGCAGCGGCGGCGACGCCTGATCCGGACAGCCGTCGCCGTCGAGGTGGCCGTTGCGCGTCTCGGGCGCGTTCGGGCACTGGTCCAGCGCGCCGGCCACCCCGTCGCCGTCGGGGTCGTCGCCCGCGGGCGGCGCCCCCGCGGGCGGGCCTGCAGGCGGCGCCGCCGCGAGCGGCGCTCCGGGCGTGGCTGGCGTCGCCGCGGACGGCGGGTGCGCCGTGGCCTGCGGCGGCGAGGTCTCCGCGCCAGCCGGCGGGTCGCAGGCCCAAGCGAGCGAGATGGCGAGGAGCTTCCGACGCACGGCTGGCTGCGTGCGAATTGCTACCGTGACCGCGCCAGGCCCGTCAAGGCCGGCGTCGATCTCCCATCGCGTGCCCGACGTACACGGGACGGTGATGCCTCCTGTTCGGCCGCGCGGCGACACGACCCCCCGGGTGCGGGCGATCGTCGCCGCGATCACCGGGGAGGAGCGGCGCCTCCGGGCCCGCCACCGCTGGCTCGCGCACCAGGACGCGCTCGGCCTCGCCTGCCTGGTCTTCGCGCTCGCGGGGGCCGCCGCGCTCGCGTGGGCCTACCTCGCGGGGCACCTCCCCGCGTGGGCCCTCGTGCCCGCGATGGCGCTGCCGCTCTCGATCCTCCACGAGCTCGAGCACGACCTGCTCCACGACCTCTACTTCAAGCGCTGGCGCCGGGGGCAGGACCTCGCGCTCCTCGTGATCGCGTGGGCCAAGCTGACCGGCTGTCCCTGGGGCCGCCGGACGATCCACCTGCACCACCACCGCCGCAGCGGCCAGCGCGACGACGTCGAGGAGCGCCTGATCGGGATCGGCCTCCCCTTCGGGCTCTACCGGTTGCTGATCGCGGCCCACCCGATCTTCTCCGGCCCGGTCCTGCCCGCGATCCGGCGCTCCAACCCTGAGTTTCACCCCGCGCGGCTGCTCCGCGCCTCGCTCCCCTACTACGTCGTGCTGGTCGGGGTGCTCGTCCTCCAGCCGATCTGCGCCCTGCTCAGTGTGTTCGCGCCGGGGCTCGTGCCCCCCGACCTCGCCGCCGCGCTCGATCTCGCGATGGTCCTGTGGATCGCCCCGAATATCCTGCGCCAGGGCGCGCTCGCGCTGGTGTCGTCGTACTGCCACTACTACGGCGACCTCCCCGAGGGTGACCTCTTCTACCAGAACCAGATCCTCGACCACTGGATCCTGCTCCCGCTCCAGGCGCTGTGCTTCGGCTTCGGCGCGACGCACATCATCCATCACTTCGTCCCGGGCCAGCCCTTCTACCTGCGGCAGATGGTCGCGCCGGCCGCCCACGCGGAGATGCTGCGCCAGGGCATCCGCCGCAACGACTGGGGCGTCGTGCGGCGGCGCAACCGCTGGTCGAGCTAGCTCCCCGAGCTCGCGGAGGGCGCGGCGACGGCGTCAGCGGCGCGCCGCGGCGATCAGGCTCCAGACCAGCCCGAGGAAGACCAGCACGCAGACGAGCGCGAGCCACAGGAAGTGCAGCACGAACACGCCGCCCGCGTGCATCGTCATCATCATCGAGAAGAGGGTCCAGGGCGCCAGCAGGAGCAGCGTCACGAGGGCGCGGCCCCACGCGCGGTCGTACGACCAGGGCCGCAGCAGCGCCAGCAGCGCCAGCAGCTCGATCGCCGAGAACACGAGCCCCTGGACGAGCGCCCCCTCGTGGTTGTGGCCGTAGGCGCGGGTGCCGACGAGGGCGAGGTCCGGCGGGTCGGCGGCGTAGTCCCTCGCCATGAGCCCCGCGGTGGCGAGCCACAGACCAATGAGACTGAGGCTGCGGAGGAGACCGAATCGCGGCGCGTCGCTCACCGCACCAGCCTAACCCGCCGCGTCCGGCCGCGCAGGGTCGGCGTGGAGCGGACCTGCGCACCCGCAGGGGCGCGCCCGCGCGGGCGCGCCCCGTGCCGGCAGGTCCCGCGCTCGCGGCAGGCTTTGCCGGGCGGTCGGCCCTGGGCCTCCGCCATGATGCCGGCGTGGAGGACAAGCCAATGGCCAAGTTCCGCGGTCTCGTGTTCGTACGCTACGGTCGAGTCGGCTCGCGCAGCGAAGGACCCGACTACTTCTTGCAGACCTACAAGGGCGACTTCTCGCTGCAGTACCAGCAGCGCTACCTGTGGCAGCCGGACTACCACCTCGAGTACTACGTCCGCCGCATGGTGGAGGTCGAGGGCGAGCTGATCGAGCGGACGAAGATCAAGGTCGCCAACATCACCGAGATCCTCTCGCCGCGGATCCCGCAGCCCGGCGACAGCGCGCCCCGCCTCGACGAGCCCTTCAACCTCCGCTTCGGCCAGGAGGTGCGCCTCGACGACGCCGGCGTGACCCTGAAGTTCCTCTCGGTCGACCAGGACTCGCGCTGCCCGATCGGCGTGGTGTGCGTGTGGGAGGGTCAGTGCGTCGTCACGCTCTCGCTGACGAAGGACGGCGGCGAGTCCGAGAAGTTCACGCTCACCAGCCGCGCCGGGCACCCCGAGGGCGCCGCCGCGGAGGTCCTCGGCTACCGCGTCGAGCTGCACTCGGTCGCCCCGGTGCCGACCAAGGACACCCCGCAGCCGAAGCACGAGCTCTACACGCTGAACCTCGAGGTCAGCGCGATCCGCTGACGCCCCCCCGGCGAGGCGGTGGCGCTCCGGCGCCGCGTCTGTCACGCTGCGCCCCATGACGAGGGATCCCGCGGGCCGGCCGGGCCGCGCCTTCTACCTGGGCTTCGCGCTCGTGACCCTGGCGATCCCGCTGGTCGGCTTCGGCCGGACCTTCGGCGCGCCGGTGCTCCGCGGGGAGCTCGCGCCGCCGGCCCGGCTGATCGTCCACGCGTCGATCTTCCTCGCCTGGGTCTCGCTCCTCGCGGTCCAGGCCGGGCTCGCGCGGGCGCGGCGGCTCCGTTGGCACCGGCGGCTCGGCTGGCTCGGCGCGGCGCTGGCGGCGCTGGTCGTGATCAGCGGCCTCGATCTCTCGCTGGCCTCGTCCGCGCGGGACCTCGCCCAGGGCCGGGCCCAGGCCGCGAGCTTCCTGCTGCGCCTCTTCCTCGACATGGCGCTCTTCGGCGGGCTCGCGGCGGCCGGCCTGGCGCAGCGGCGCGACCGCGAGGCGCACGGCCGGCTGATGCTGCTGGCGACCGCGGCGCTGATGGGCGCCGCGGGCGCCCGCGTGCCCCTGCTGGCCGACTACCCGCGGGCCTTCATGGCGCTGCTGGTCGGCTCGATCGCCGCCCACGACCTCGTCACCCGCGGCCGCCTCCACCTCGCCACGCTGCTCGGCGGGCTCGCGGTGATGTTCGTGCAGGTCGCGGCCGAGCCGCTCGGCGCGCTGCCGACGTGGGTCGCCGCGGCCGGGGAGATCCTGGACGCGAAGTGAAGGGCCCGGCTCACTCCGGGTCGCAGGGTCCCTCGCAGTAGCTCTCGATCACCCCGGTGCGGAGGAACTGGTCGAGCATCTTCTCGGCGCTCGCCAGCTTGCGCGGCCTGCCGTGGGGGTCCTCGCCGTCGCTGGCCGGGATGTTGATCAGCGGCTCTGGCGCGAGGCCGAAGTCGTACTCGACCATCGCCGAGCCGGTGTGCGGACCCTCCGCCGTGTCCAGGCCCCACACCGTGCGCGGCGCCGGCGCGAGGTCCACGACCCCGCCGATCGCCCGGGCCATGACGTGGGCGCCGAGCGTCGAGACCTGGTGG
>CAZMML010000136.1:0-5319 GCA_964567335.1 uncultured Nannocystis sp.
TTCGTGATCCTCCTGCTGGCGGTGAGCAAGCTCGGCGCGGTGGCGATGCCCGTCGACCCGGCGAACGGCGACCGCTGCCTGCTCGCGGCGGCGCGGCGGCTGCCGCTCCGCGCGGTGCTCCGCCGGCCGCGCGGGCTCGAGAACTCCCCGCTCGAGTATCCCGAAGGCTATGTCCTCCAGGCCAGGCGCAAGCTGAGCGGGTCGCTGCTCGAGGTCGACGCGCTCGAGCCGCCCCGGACGCTGAGCGACGCGGTCCCCGGCGACGCCGAGTTCATCCTCGAGGCGGTCAGCCCGGGCGGCGAGACCCACGACATCTTCCGCGGCGGATCGCAGCTCAAGTGGATCGGCGAGACCGCGGCGCAGATGCTCGGTCTCACCAGCGGCACCCACCTCGCGTGCGCGCAGGCCTTCACCAGCCCGCGCTTCTTCGACCCGGTGGTGCTCGGGTGGCTGGCGTCGGAGGCCCGCCTGGCGATGGCCGACAACCCGACGCTCGAGTCGGTCCTGCCGCCGGTCGGCACCTACGAGCGCCTGGTCGTGGTCGACCTGCTCTACTCGCTGCAGCGGGCGGCGCGGGCGCTCAAGGCCGCAGGGGTCGAGCGCGAGCTCTTGCCGGTGATCCCGCAGGCGACGATCGCGACGAGCCACGGGAAGCTGCTCAAGCAGGTCTTCGGCGCCGCGCCGCGCCAGCTCCTGCTGCTCGAGGAGGTCGGGATCCTCGCCGCGCGCACGATGGCCCGGGGCGAGCGCTTCGAAGCCGCGCCGGGCGTCGAGCTGCGCCCAGGTCGCCCCAGCGAGGGCGGCCATGAGGTCCTCGCGCGCGCCCCATTCCCGCTGCGTACGCGCCCGGCCCTCGCCGCCGGTGAGCCAGGCGGGCCGGTCGAGGGCGCCGCGGGCTGGCTCCACACCGGCTACCTCGGACACTTCGGCGCCCACGGGTCGCTCGGCGAGGTCCCTGGCCGTACGGACAGCCTCGTGAACCTCGAGGGCCGACGCGCGAGCCTGCGGAGCATCGAGGCGACGATGCGTACGCACCGGCGGATCACCTGGGCGGAGGCCGAGGTCGCCTATGACGTCGACGGGAACCCCTATGTTCGGCTGCGCTACCGCGCGACCGGATCGACCGCGCTGGACGACCTCGAGGAGTTCATGGTCGCGGGGCTGCCGCCCTACCTGGTCCCTCGGGAGCACACCCGCCTCGACGCGCCCTCGACCGAGGAGGGCTGAGCGCGCGGGCCCGGGTCAGCCCGGGTCCCACGGGGCGGCGCCGGTCAGGGCGGCGAACTCCTCGGCGTGGTGGGCGAGCTCGACGTGGAGGTCGGTCGGGATCCGGCCCCGCAGCGCCGCGGCGAGCCCCCGCAGGAGCCAGAGCTGCTGCGGCGCGCCGGCCGAGAAGCGGGCGAGGGTGGCGACGCCGTGGCGGCGGAGGTCGTCGAGCAGGGTGCGCTCGTTGTGCAGCTTGTCGCAGGCGATGACGAGGGCGCTGCGCGGGCCGATCTGCTGCAGGCGCGCGAGGTAGTCGCGCTTGCGCGGGAGCCAGGGCCGCTTGCGGCCGGGGGTCTCGTCAGGCCCGGTGTCGGTGCAGTCGGCGACGATCGCGGCGACGCCGGCGCCGAACCGGGCCTCGACGTCGGCGAGCGTGGCCGGGGTGTCCTCGACGACGTCGTGCAGGAGCGCGGCGGTGGCCTGCTGGAAGTCCCCGCCCCAGTGGAGCACGAGGCCGCTGACCTCGAGCAGGTGGCTGACGTAGGGGATCTCGGTGCCCTTGCGCGTCTGCTGCCCGTGGGCGGTGAGGGCGAACTCGAGGGCCCGCGGGAGCAGCGATCGGTCGCTCATGGCCGGCACTGTAGCGCAGCTCTCCGCTATGCTCTCTCCCATGCTCTCCCGCCTCGCGCCCCTGGCCCTCATCGTCGCCTGCACCGCCTCCTCCACGCCGCCTCCGGCGGGCGCGCCGCCCCCGGCGAGCGCGCCTCCAGCGAGCGCGGCTGGGCCCGCAGCCGCGGGGCCGGCCGCCCCGAAGCCCGCGGACACGAGCGCGCCCGCGGACGCGAGCGTCGTGTACGCGCACACGGTCGAGACGCTCGACGGGAAGCCGCAGCGGCTCGCCGATCTCCGCGGGAAGGCGGTCCTGATCGTCAACACGGCGTCGGAGTGCGGCTTCACGCCGCAGTACGCGAAGCTGCAGGAGCTCTACGGCCGTTACAAGGACCGCGGCTTGGTGGTGCTCGGATTCCCGTCGAACGACTTCGGCGGCCAGGAGCCGGGCGACGCGGCGGAGATCCAGGAGTTCGTCGCCAGCAAGTACGCGGTCGACTTCCCGATGATGAACAAGGTCCACGCGAAGGGGGCCGAGATCGCGCCGATCTACAAGTCGCTGACGCAGGAGACGCCCGAGGGGATCCGCGGCGAGGTGAAGTGGAACTTCACGAAGTTCCTGATCGACCCGGAGGGTCGAGTCGTCCAGCGCTTCGAGCCTCCGGTGGACCCGCTCTCGCAGGAGGTCCTGACGGCGGTCGAGGGGGCGTTGCCGAAGAAGATCTAGCCCGCGAGTCTCATGCGCCGCGCCCGCGCGGGCGCACGGAGCGCGAGCCGGCGTCCGGCGAGCTCCGCTCAGCAGCCCGAGGGCTTGGTCTCGGTCGTCGGGGTGCCGCCCTCGGCGAGGATCATCGAGCTCGAGACGCGCGCGCCGCAGGCCCAGGCGACGACGGCGGTCTTGCACTTCGAGCAGGAGACGTTCTGCAGGGTGGCCTCGACGCCGCTGTCGACCCAGATGCCCTCGTCGTCGCCGACGGCGACGAGCACGACGTGCTCGAAGCGGCTGCGGCGGGCGTGACCGCGGAGCGCGACGCCGGGCCAGGCGTCGGCCTGGGCCCCGAGGGTGATCGGCGCGGCGGCGGTGCCGATCGCCAGCAGGGCGGCGGGCTCGTAGGTGCCGACCTCGAAGGTCGCCTCGGGCCGCGCCAGCACCTCGATGCCGGCGTCGAGCGTGAGGTCGGCGCCGTCGACCTGGATCGGGCCGAGGAGTTCGAAGGGGGCGCCCTGGGCGAGCCACGTCGCCTTGGTCTTGACCGAGCCGGACTGGACGAGGATCCGGGCGCCGCCGTCGAAGGCGTTGCCCTCGCCGAGCGAGCCGGCGAGGGCGGCGCTGACCTCGACGGCGCGCTGGGTGGCGGCGAACTTGTTGTCGGCGAAGGCGGTGATCCGCGCGGGGTCGCCGGTGACGAGGACGCCGGCGAGGTTGCTGCGGAAGGTGGTCTCCCGCAGGGCGAGCGCGCCTTCACGGACGCTGAGGGCGGACACATCGCCGGCGCCCGCGAACTCGAGGACCGCGCGCTGGAGCTCGGCCTCGCCGCGGGCGCCGACCTCGATCCCGCGCCACGAGCCGGGCTCGCGGCGATCGGCGGCGGTGAAGGTGACCGGGGCGTCGGCGGTGCCGATCGCCTTCAGCGTCGCGGGGGCGTTCTCACCGATCACGAGCTGGGCCTCGGGGCCCATGCGGAGCTCTGTCCCGGGGGACAGGGTGAGGACGGCCCGCGCCGCGCCCTCGCCGTCGACGGCGAGGCGCTCGGCGAGCACGATGGGCGCGCCTAGGGACCAGGCGGCGCTCTTCGTCAGCGCGCCGCCGGCGAGGGCGACGGTCGCGCCGCCTTCGAAGCGGGCGCCCGCGGCGAGGCCGGCGGCGGCCTGCGGGGTGGTGTGGATCGCGGAGGGCGCGCCCATCTTGCGGAAGGTGTTGCCCGAGAAGGCCGCGAGCGCGCCCGCGCCGGTGATCCGCAGGCCCACGCCGCGGGTGTCGCGGAGGGTGGTGTCGGTGAGCGTGACGTCCGGGGCGGCGATCAGCAGGGCGCGCGCCTCGTCGCCCGCGAACTCGATCACGGCGCCGGCGATCACCGAGCGGGCGGCCTTCTCGTGGAGCTCGATCCCCCGCCACGCGCCGGGCGCCTTGTCGCCGGCAGAGGTGAAGGTGACCGGCGCCTCCGCGGTCCCCTGGACGATCAGCTTGGCGGGCTGATACTCGCCGACGATCAGCGCGGCGCCGTCCTTGAAGTGCAGCGCGGCGCCGGCCTCGAGGGTGAGGGTGCCGTCGTCGATGCGGTAGTCGTCGGTGACCTTCACCGGGCCGCACTCCCGCGAGATCACGCGGTCGATCTGGGTCTCGGCGCCGCCCAGCGACTGGGGGCACTCGCGGACCAGGGTCGCGCCGGGGGTCGCGCCGCGCTCGGCGCTGGTCGGCGGCGCGGGGCCCCGACGCTCCTCGCCGGCCTTGGTCTTGGCGCCGTCCTGGGGTCGGTTGCAGGCGAGCAGGGCGAGGGGGAGCGCGAGCAGGGCGGGCTTCATCGCGGGTCCAATTAGCCCAAGTCCGGGTGTCGAGGAAGGTCCTCAGCGCGCGCGCGCGCAGGACCTTGTCGGAAAGAACATTGCTTAATAGACATGGCAAAAAAGACATGATGATGCTCGCATCCGAGCGAGTGTGCGTCGCCGCACTCGCGGGGCGCGGCGAGCGGGCCGGGTCGGCGCGCGGGATGTGGTCTATCCTGGGGTCCGCGCCCCTCGGCGCTCCACGAGGCACATGGACGCGAGCCCCGCCCCAGAGTCTGGCCGCCTGCGAGACCTCCCCGTGCCCGAGCTGCTCTGGCGGCTCCACCGCGGCGCGCGCACGGGCTGTCTGCGCCTGCACAAGGGGGCGATCGAGAAGTGCCTGTGGTTCGCGGAGGGCCGGCCGGTCTTCGCCCGCAGCAACGAGGCGGGGGACCGCCTGACAGAGCGTCTGCTCGCGCGGGGCCTGCTCGGGCGCGCCCAGTACGAGCAGGCGCAGGAGCTGATCGCGCGCAGCCCGGGGCGGAGGGTCGGAGAGCTGCTCCTCGAGGCTGGCCTCATCCGCGAGCGGGAGCTGCGTGAGGCGCTGGGCGAGCAGATCGCCCGCATGGTCGACTCGATGTTCTCGTGGACCGAGGGGTCGTGGACCTTCGAACCGGAGGCGACCAGCGCGGAGAAGGTCGAGCTCGATCGCTCGCTCGCGGCCCTGATCATGGACGCCGCGCGCCACCGGCTCTCGGCGCGGAGCCTCGGCGACGCGGTCGGCTCGCGCGAGGGCTGCCCCGCGCTCGAGGACGAGGACCTGCGGGCCGCGGGCCGCGCGGCGCTGGTCGCTCTGCTGCGCCTCGAGCCGAGCGAGGCGCGCCTGCTCGAGCGACTCGACGGCGAGCGCAGCCTGGCGGAGCTGGTCGACTCCTTCGATGTCGACGAGCACGAGCTGCTGGCGCTGCTCTTCACGCTGAAGCTGATCGGTCGGCTGACGATGGCCGCGCCGCAGGCCGG